>NZ_JAAXKZ010000032.1 GCF_012911875.1 Pseudonocardia bannensis
GCCCCGCCCGCCCCCCGGTGGTCTGGACCGTCATGCGAATCGAGCCCGACGTTCTCCTCGTCGTCTTCGGACCCGCCGGGGCTGCACTTCGCGGCCGAGGACCAGATCCGCAGGGCAACCCGCCGCTGCACCCGCCGTCGACGGGCTTGAAACGCAAACAAAGCGTGACAAGCGTCATAGCCCGGATCACTGCAGCGTCCCGGAGTGCCTGAGTAGCACCGCCCCAAATGAGCGGACGCCCCGGCTTCGAATAGTTGCGGCCCAGCGCCTGCTGCCGACGAGGTGCAGTCCGCCGACCAGCGATTTCAAGGCGTTCGTGGTCGTCGACCGGCTCCCGGCACGCGGTCGAGTCCGAGGCGTGGAGCGGTTCGTGGAATGAGTCGTTCCGTGAGGCATTCCACGGAAGCGCGTCAGAACCTGTTCACGGCCGCAACTCTGAGCGGTTCGTGCAGGTCAAGCGTGGTGCCCCCGGCAGGATTCGAACCTGCGCTCCCGCCTCCGGAGGGCGGTGCTCTATCCCCTGAGCTACGGGGGCCGTGCAATGAGGAAAGCCTAGCGCACGATCTACAGCGGCAGCGGCTGCCCCCCGCGCTGGGTCAGCAGCTGCATGAGGTATGTGGACTCCGCGCTCTGCGAGCTGAGCATCTGGGTGGCGAGATTGCGGACCACGGGCTGCTCGGCGTGCTGCGCCCCGTACTCCAGCATCGCGGCGCCGCCCTGGTGGTGGCGCAGCATGAGCTGAAGGAACAGGACGTCGAGGTCCCGGCCGGAGGCGGCCCGCAGGGCGCGCAGCTCCTCGGCGCTCGCCATCCCGGGCATCGTTGCGACGCCCTCACCGGCGGATGTCGTCGCGGCGTGGGAGTGGCCGGACGTTCCGGACATCCAGGCCATGTGCTGCCCGCCGACGGGCAGGGCCGATGCGCCCCACAGCTCGAGCCAGCCCTGCATGCGGCCGATCTGCGCGGTCTGGGTGGCCTCGATGTCGAAGGCGAGCTGGCGGAGGACCGGGTCGCCGCTGTGGTCGCGCTCCCACGAAGCCATCTGGACGGCCTGCTCGTGGTGCACGCTCATGTCCTGCGCGAACCCGACATCGACGGATCCGGCCGTGGGGGCGGCAGGCTCGGCGCTCGGCAGTCCGATGAGCAGGCCCGCCGCGGCGCCGAGCAGGAGCAGGGCGAGCACCCCGCCGAGCGCGACCAGCACCCGTTGCCACCTGGTCGCTCCGTGCCGGTCGCCGGGGCTCGTCGTGAGGGGGTCCGAATCGGTGGACGTGGGCATCCGACCATGATGCCCCGCCTGCCCGAGGTCCCCGTCCAGCTCGCTGGGGCGTTCGTCACGCACCGTCATGATGATCCCCTACCCGGCCTGCGTGGCGGCGGCGCCGCCGTCGGTCGATCCCCGGTCGTCAGCCGGCGCTGGGCTGCTGGCCGGCCTCCGGCACCGCGCCGGGGGCGTCCGGGGCGGGCGGCGGTGCGAACGCGGGCGGGTCGTCCTGCACGAAGTTGCCCGGGCCCATCTCGTTGCAGCTCGCACCCGGCTCGGGGTGGGCGTACTGGTTGCGGCGCAGCGCCTGCACGAACTGGTCGATCCGGATGTCGTTCGCGTCGGTCAGCTTGAGCTGGTGCCCCCAGGACTGCAGTGAGATCGGCTGGTCGAGGCCGGGGTAGGGCGACATGACCATGTACGGCTGGCCCTCCACCTTGGCCCGCAGCGTGGCCAGCGCGTCGCCGGTGACCTGGTCGGGGTTGTAGGCGATCCAGACCGCACCGTGCTCGAGGGAGTGCACCAGGTTCTCGCTGCGCACCGCCTGCGGGTAGACGACGCCGTTGCAGGCGGCCCAGGCGAACTCGTGGGCGCCGCCCATCGGTGGGTTGTGCGTGTAGGCGACCTGCTGCTCGGGTGTGACGTGCTGCCCGCCCTGGAAGCTGACGACCTCGACACCCTCGATCTGCCGCGCCGGATCCTGGTTCTGCGCGGTGGGGGTGAACGGGGCGAGCGCCTCGGTGCGCCGGCTGTTCTCCTGGTTGCGGAAGAACGCGTAACCGAAGACGGCCCCCGCGAACAGCACGACGACCAGGACGGCCGCGATCAGGCCCCACGGCGTGGACTTCTTGTTGACGACAGCGGCGCGTGCGTTGCGGACCGCCTTGCTGTTCTTGCCGCTGACCATGGACCGTCCCGTGTCGCGTCGACGCTGGAAAATTGGTGACGTTCGCGGCCATCACCCGGATGGCCCTAGCGGTGCCGAAGTGTAGGAGCGCCGCCTGAGAAGCTTCTGAGCAGCACCTCCTAGACTCGGTGAAGTGACTCCCGACGTGCTCGCCGACCTCGTACGTGTGGCCGCGCTGGACGTGCTGGCCGACCGAGGCCTGGACGTCGCGGCGCTGCCCGCCGATGTGAGTGTCGAGCGCCCCCGCAACCCCGAACACGGCGACTACGCGACCAACGTCGCTATGCGCACCGCGAAGAAGGCCGGCGTCGCCCCCCGCGACCTGGCCGGCTGGCTGGTCGAGGCGCTCGCCCAGCGGCCCGGTATCGCCGCGGCCGAGGTCGCCGGCCCCGGCTTCATCAACCTGCGACTGGCCGCCGACGCGCAGGGTGCGCTGGTCCGCGAGGTGCTCGCCGCCGGCGACGCCTACGGCACCGGCGACGAACTGGCCGGCCGCAACGTCAACCTCGAGTTCGTCTCGGCCAACCCGACCGGGCCGCTGCACCTGGGCGGCACCCGGTGGGCCGCGGTGGGCGACGCGCTCGGCCGGGTGCTGACCGCGCGCGGCGCCAAGGTCACCCGCGAGTACTACTTCAACGACGCGGGTGCGCAGATCGACCGCTTCGTGGCCTCGCTGGTCGCCGCCGCGAAGGGTGAGCCGGCCCCCGAGAACGGCTACGGCGGCGCGTACATCGGCGAGATCGCCGCCCAGGTCGTCGCGGCCGAACCCGGGGTCCTGGACCTGCCCGACACCGAGCGCGACGAGGCCTTCCGCCGGATCGGCGTCGGGCTCATGTTCGACGAGGTCAAGACGGCGCTGCACGAGTTCCGCACCGACTTCGACGTGTGGTTCCACGAGCAGTCGCTGCACGACTCGGGCGCGGTCGAGGCGGCGGTGAACCGGCTCAAGGAGTCCGGGAACCTGTACGAGGCCGACGGCGCGTGGTGGCTGCGCTCGACCGAGTTCGGCGACGACAAGGACCGAGTCGTCATCAAGAGCGACGGCCGCCCGGCCTACATCGCCGGTGACATCGCGTACTACCTCGACAAGCGGGCCCGCGGGTTCGACCTGTGCATCTACATGCTCGGCGCCGACCATCACGGCTACGTCGCCCGGCTGCGGGCCGCCGCGGCCGCCTTCGGTGACGATCCCGACACCGTCGAGGTGCTCATCGGCCAGCTGGTGAACCTGGTCAAGGACGGCCAGCCGGTCCGGATGAGCAAGCGGGCCGGCACCGTCGTGACGATGGACGACCTGGTCGGCACGGTCGGCGTCGACGCGGCCCGTTACTCGCTGATCCGCTCCTCGGTGGACTCCATGCTGGACGTCGACCTGGACCTGCTGGCCAAGCGCAGCAACGACAACCCGGTGTTCTACGTCCAGTACGCCCACGCCCGGCTGGCCTCGCTGGCCCGCAACGCCGCCGATCTCGGCGTCGAGGTCGGCGAGTCCCCGGACTTCGGGCTGCTCGACCACCCCCGCGAGGGCGACCTGATCCGCACCCTGGGCGAGTTCCCGGCCGTCGTCTCCTCGGCGGCGGAGCTGCGCGAGCCGCACCGGGTGGCTCGTTACCTGGAGTCGCTGGCCAGCGCGTACCACAAGTTCTACGACTCCTGCCGCGTGCTGCCGATGGGCGACGAGGAGGTCACCGACCTGCACCGGGCCCGGCTCGGGCTGTGTGTCGCGGCCCGTCAGGTGCTGGCCAATGGCCTGAACCTGCTGGGCGTGTCCGCCCCGGAGCGCATGTGAACGCGCACCCGGCCGGCCCGCTGCACGCCGGCGTCCAGGCGCCCCCGGAGACCGCGGGCCGCCGCCCGTCCACGCCCGCCGAGCTCGACGAGCTCGCCCGCGCGGTGTGGCCGCGCAACGCGGCGCGCAACGCCGAAGGCGTCATGGAGGTCGCCGGGGTCGACGTCCGGGAGCTGGCCGAGCGGTACGGCACCCCGCTGTTCGTGGTCGACGAGGACGACTTCCGCTCCCGCGCCGCCGAGTTCGCCGCGGCCTTCGGCCCGGAGTCGGTGCACTACGCCGCCAAGGCCTTCCTGAGCGTCGAGATCGCCCGCTGGGTGGACGACGAGGGCCTGTCCCTCGACGTGTGCAGCGGGGGAGAGCTCGCGGTCGCTCTGCGCGCGGGGTTCCCGCCGGAGCGGATCGCCTTCCACGGCAACAACAAGTCGGTCGCCGAGCTCGTGGACGCGGTCGAGGCCGGCGTGGGCCGGGTGGTGGTCGACTCGTTCCACGAGGTCGTCCGGCTCGACGCGATCGCCCGGGAGCGCGGGGTCGTCGTCCCGGTGATGATCCGGGTGACGGTCGGCGTCGAGGCGCACACCCACGAGTTCATCGCGACCGCGCACGAGGACCAGAAGTTCGGGTTCTCGATCGCCGGTGGACCGACCAGCGACGCCGCCGAGGCCGCCCGCCGGGTGCTCAAGGCCGACGGGCTGTCGCTGGTGGGGCTGCACAGCCACATCGGCAGCCAGATCTTCGACACGGAGGGCTTCGAGGTGGCGGCCCACCGGGTCGTCCGGCTGCTCGCCGATCTGCACCGCGAGCACGGCGCCGAGAAGCTCGCTGAACTGTGCACGCTCGACCTCGGCGGCGGCATCGGCATCGCCTACCGCGCCGAGGAGCAGCCGCTGTCGGTGGCCGAGCTGGCCAGGCAGCTGCGCGAGATCGTCGAGCGCGAGTGCCGCGCCGCCGGGCTGGACGTCCCCGTCATCGCCGTCGAGCCGGGCCGGGCCATCGCCGGGCCGGGCACAGTGACGCTCTACGAGGTGGGCACGCTCAAGGACGTCTCGCTGGACAGCGGGTCGCGGCGGTACGTGAGCGTCGACGGCGGGATGAGCGACAACATCCGCACGGCGCTCTACGACGCGGTGTACGACTGCCGGCTCGTCTCCCGGGCGTCGCTGACCGACACCTGGGACAACGCGGGCGGTTCCGGTGACCCGAGCGAGGTCTCCGCGCTGTCGCGGGTCGTCGGCAAGCACTGTGAGTCCGGCGACATCGTCGTCCGCGACTGCTGGCTGCCGGCCGACCTCGCTCCCGGCGATCTGCTCGCCGTCGCCGCGACCGGGGCGTACTGCTATTCGATGGCCAGCTCGTACAACCGGTTGCCGCGGCCCGCGGTGGTCGCGGTCCGCGACGGACAGGCCCGGCTGCTGCTGCGCCGGGAGACCGTCGACGACCAGTTCCGGCTCGAGGTGTCGGGGTGAACCGGGGCACCCTGTGCCCCGGATCGGCCCACGAGCAGTCATGATTCGTGCCCGGAGGTCCGGGACGGTCCGCACGCGGCCCTGTGCGCCGCTGGGAGGGTTTGAGTGAACGGGAACGGCCCGAGGGGCAACGGCACACCGATCCGGGTGGCGCTGCTCGGCTGCGGGACGGTCGGCGGCGAGGTGGTACGGCTGCTGAACGAGCAGGCCGACGAGCTCGCAGCGCGGATCGGCGCGCCGGTCGAGCTGGCCGGAGTGGCCGTGCGGCGCCCGCACAAGCACCCAGAGCTGCCCGAGGGGCTGCTCACCACCGACGCGGCGGCGCTGATCGGCCGGACCGACGTCGACGTGGTCGTCGAGGTGATCGGCGGCATCGAGCCGGCGCGCACGCTGCTGCTCGAGGCACTGAAGTCCGGCAAGTCCGTGGTGACCGCGAACAAGATGCTGCTGGCCGAGGACGGCGCCACGCTGGCCGAGGCCGCGGACGCGTCCGGGGCGGACCTGTACTACGAGGCGTCGGTGGCCGGCGCGATCCCGCTGCTGCGCCCACTGCGCGAGTCGCTCGCCGGCGACCGCATCACGCGGGTCGCCGGGATCGTCAACGGCACCACCAACTTCATCCTCTCCGCGATGACCGCCTCCGGTGCCGGGTACGCCGACGCGCTGGAGGAGGCCACCCGGCTGGGCTACGCCGAGGCCGACCCGAGCGCCGACGTGGACGGCTACGACGCCGCGTCCAAGGCCGCGATCCTCGCCTCGCTGGCCTTCCACACCCGGGTCACCGCCGCGGACGTGCACTGCGAGGGCATCCGCGGGGTCACCGCGGCCGACATCGCCGCCGCGGCCGCGCTGGACTGCACGATCAAGCTGCTGGCCATCTGCGAGCGGGTCCCGGGCGGCCCCCAGGGGGACCCGGAGTCGGTTTCGGCCCGCGTCTACCCGGCCATCATCCCGCGCAGTCACCCACTGGCCGCGGTCGACGGCGCCTTCAACGCGGTGTTCGTCGAGGCCGAAGCCGCCGGGCAGCTGATGTTCTACGGTCAGGGCGCCGGTGGTGCCCCGACCGCCAGTGCCGTCCTCGGCGACCTGGTTGCCGTGGCCCGCAACCTGGTGGTGGGCGGCCGCGGACCGCGCGAGTCGTCCTACGCGAGCCTGCCGGTGCGTCCGATGGGCGCGGTGTCCACGCGCTACCACGTCAGTCTCGAGGTGGCCGACCGCGCCGGTGTGCTGGCCTCGATCGCGGGGGAGTTCGCCCGTAAGGGCGTCAGCATCGCGGCGGTCCGGCAGACCGGAGGCGGGCAGATCCCGCTGAACGGGGAGTCCGAGGACGAGGCCCGGCTGGTCGTCGTCACGCACGGCGCGCCGGACGCCGCGCTGGCCGCGACCGTGGAGGCGTTGAGTGGGTTGGATGCGGTGCGAGGGGTCGACAGCGTGCTGAGGGTCGAGGATCTGGGTCGTTCGGTGAGCGCGCTGGGGGTGCCCGGATGAGCGCCGCAGCAGCATCAACGCCTGCCCGCACCGGCCTGCGCCGCTGGCCCGGGGTCATCGAGGCCTACCGGGACCGGATGCCGGTGCAGCCCGGCTGGACGATCGTCACCCTCGGTGAGGGCGGCACCCCGCTGCTACCCGCACCGCACCTGGCGGAAGCCACCGGCTGCGAGGTCTACCTCAAGGTCGACGGTGCCAACCCGACCGGCTCGTTCAAGGACCGTGGGATGACCATGGCGGTCACCGCGGCGCTGGCCGACGGCAAGCAGGGTGTGCTCTGCGCGTCCACCGGCAACACCTCGGCCTCGGCCGCCGCCTACGCCGCCCGCGCAGGCCTGACCTGCGCGGTTCTCGTCCCGCAGGGCAAGATCGCGTTGGGCAAGCTGGCCCAGGCCGTCGCGCACGGGGCCCGGATCCTGCAGATCGACGGCAACTTCGACGACTGCCTGGAACTCGCCCGCAAGACCGCGACCGACTACCCGGTGGCCGCGCTGGTCAACTCGGTGAACCCGACGCGGATCGCGGGGCAGGCCAGCGCCGCCTACGAGATCTGCGACGAGCTCGGCCGGGCACCCGACATCCACTGTCTGCCGGTCGGCAACGCCGGCAACATCACCGCCTACTGGAAGGGCTACCGCGGCTACCACGCCGACGGGCTCATCCCGGAGCTGCCACGGATGTTCGGGTTCCAGGCCGCCGGCGCGGCGCCGCTGGTGCACGGTGCGCCGGTCAAGCAGCCCGAGACCATCGCCACCGCCATCCGGATCGGCGCCCCGGCGTCGTGGACGGCCGCGGTGGCGGCCCGCGACGAGTCGAACGGGCAGTTCGCGGCGGTCACCGACGAGGAGATCCTGGCCGCGTACCGGATGCTGTCGGCCCAGGAGGCGGTGTTCGTCGAGCCCGCTTCGGCGGCCAGCGTCGCCGGTCTCCTGCAGTCGAGTGCGAACGGGACGCTGCCGCGCGGCTCCCTCGTGGTGTGCACCGTCACCGGGCACGGGCTCAAGGACCCCGACACCGCGCTGCTCACCGCCCCGGCGCCGACCGTGGTCCCGATCGACCCGGGGGCCGTCGCCGCCGCCCTCGAGCTCCAGTGACGGTCCGCTGATGGGGCGGCCGCGCGAGATCCGGATCCGGGTGCCGGCGTCGTCGGCGAACCTCGGACCGGGTTTCGACTCGCTCGGGCTCGCGCTGTCGCTCTACGACGAGATCGACGTCGCCGTGACCGCCGACGGGGTGCACGTGGAGGTGCTGGGCGAGGGCGCGGGACAGGTCCCCTGTGACGAATCCCATCTCGTCGTCCGTGCCATGCGCGCCGCGTGGGCGGTCCTGGGTGACGCGCCGTCCGGGCTGCGGCTGCGCTGCCGCAACGCCATCCCGCATTCCCGCGGTCTGGGCAGTTCGGCTGCCGCCGCGGTCGCCGGTTCGGTGGCCGCCGCCGTGCTCTCGGGACGGGACCCGGAACTGGACCGGCAGGCATTGCTGCAGGTCACGGCAGGTATGGAAGGCCACGCCGACAACGCGGCGGCCAGCCTGCTCGGCGGCTTCGTCATCGCGTGGGAGACTTCGCCGGGCTCCGGGAATAAGCCGGACCGTTTCGACGCTGTACGACTCGACACGCACCCGGGTATCCACCCGGTGGCGTTCGTCGCAGGGGTCGAGTCCTCCACCAAGACGACCCGCGGGCTGCTGCCCGATCGGGTGCCGCTGACCGACGCCGCGTTCACCGGGAGCCGCACGGCTCTGTCGGTGTTGGCGTTCACCCAGCGCCCCGACCTGCTGTTCGCGGCGACCGAGGACAGGCTGCACCAGGGTTACCGGCGTCCGGCGTATCCGGCGTCGGCCGACCTGGTCGACGCACTGCGCCATCGCGGCGTACCGGCTGCGATCTCCGGCGCGGGGCCCACCGTCCTGGCGCTGACCAGCGACGGAACCGTCCCCGACGGGATCGACACGCACGGCTTCACCGTCGTGCCGCTGCCCGTCGACCGGGTCGGCGCGCGCGTCGAGATCGGCTGATCCGGACCGCGCGATGCTCCGTCCGGCGCGTCGAACGGGGGGTTGTTGCCCGGACCCGGGGGAAGCGTCTACTCTCGGCACCGCACGGCGACCCACGCGTCATCCGCGTGGCCTCTCGAGCCGGAATCCGCACCTCGGCAGCACACTGGGCCAGCGGATCTGGTTCCGGACCGAGCGGCCTCTTCCCCGCGACCGTCGCAATGGTTGCCGCCCCCTGCAGTCGGGACGGTTGCCGATCACGCGGCCCCGTAGCCGATTTTCGTCCGGCGGACCGTTCGGGCGAGTGTGTGAATCCGCTGACCTGGGTAGATGACCCGGGTCGGTCAGGAAGGATCTTCGTGAGCGAGACTGATCTCGTCAGCACCGAGACCGCCGCAACCGATGCGGCCAACGGAACCCCTACCCGCCGTCGGGGTGGCCTGTCCGGAATGGTGCTGGCGGAGCTGCGCCAGCTTGCTGGTGAGCTGAACATCCCCGACACCACCGGGATGCGGAAGGGCGACCTGATCGCCGCCATCAAGGAGCGCCAGGCCGGCGGCTCGGCCGCTGCGTCTCCGTCGTCGCCGCCGGCGTCCTCCGCGGCGACCCCGCAGCTGTCGCTGCCCGAGAACGAGGCGGCCGCCACCCCCGTGACCAGCACGGATACCGCTGCGCCCGCCCCCACCACGACCACCCGTCGTCGTCGCACGGCCTCGCGCCCGGCCGGTGCGCCGAGCCCGCAGCCCACCACGGCCGACACCGGCCCGGCCGCGGCCCCGACCGAGAAGGCCCCCGAGCCCGCCGTCACCGAGACGGCGCCCGCCGCCTCCGTTCCGGAGAGCCCGGCGGCCGACCCCACCGCGACGACGGACGCGCCCGCGTCCGGCGAGACCGCCGCGCCTGCCGAGACCGAGACCGGTGGCCGGCGTCGTCAGACCCGCCGGGGCCGCAACGCCGACCGCGGTGCCGATCAGGCCGCCGACCAGGGCGTTGCCACCACCGAGACCGGTGCGGCGGCGAGTGCGCCCGCCGAGACGGCCGGCGCTGAGACCGTCGACGGCGGTGACCGGGGTCCCCGCGAGGGGCGGCGGTCCCGCCAGGACAACGACCGCGATGGCCGGGGCGACCGCGACGGCGGCGGCCGCGAGGGCGGTCGCAACAACCGCGGTGGTGACAACCGCGCCGACAGCCGCGGTGACCGTAACGATCGTGGCGACCGGGGCGGGAACGACCGCAACGACCGCAACGACCGCAACACCCGGGACAGCCGCGACGACGACTCCGAGGACGACGGCGACGGCCGCGGCCGCCGGGGCCGACGCTTCCGGGACCGCCGCCGGGGCCGCGACCGCGACCGTGCCGGCGGGGGTGCGAACAACGTCGACACCGAGGTGCGCGACGACGACGTGCTGCTGCCCGTGGCAGGCATCGTCGATATCCTCGACAACTACGCGTTCGTCCGGACCACCGGCTACCTGTCCGGCCCGACCGACGTCTACGTGTCGCTGTCGATGGTCCGCAAGTACGGTCTGCGCCGCGGTGACGCGATCACCGGTGCCGTCCGCCAGCCCCGCGAGGGCGAGCAGGCGCGGCAGAAGTTCAACCCGCTCGTGCGGGTGGACACGGTCAACGGCCGGGACCCGGAGTTCGCGCGGCAGCGTCCGGAGTTCACCAAGCTCACCCCGCTCTACCCCAACGAGCGGCTGCGCCTGGAGACCGAGCCCAGCAAGCTGACCACCCGGGTCATCGACCTGGTGATGCCGATCGGCAAGGGCCAGCGCGCGCTGATCGTCTCGCCGCCCAAGGCCGGTAAGACGATGGTGCTGCAGTCGATCGCCAACGCGATCACCACGAACAACCCGGAATGCCACCTCATGGTCGTGCTCGTCGACGAGCGGCCCGAGGAGGTCACCGACATGCAGCGGTCGGTGAAGGGCGAGGTCATCGCCTCCACGTTCGACCGGCCGCCGTCGGACCACACCACGGTCGCGGAGCTGGCCATCGAACGGGCGAAGCGACTGGTCGAGATGGGCCACGACGTGGTCGTGCTGCTCGACTCGATCACGCGTCTGGGCCGGGCCTACAACCTGGCGGCGCCCGCGTCGGGCCGGATCCTGTCCGGTGGTGTGGACTCCACGGCGCTCTACCCGCCGAAGCGGTTCCTCGGCGCGGCGCGCAACATCGAGGACGGCGGCTCGCTGACGATCTTCGCCACGGCGCTGGTCGAGACCGGGTCCACGATGGACACGGTGATCTTCGAGGAGTTCAAGGGCACCGGCAACGCCGAGCTCAAGCTGGACCGCAAGATCGCCGACAAGCGGGTCTTCCCCGCGATCGACGTCGACGCGTCCGGCACCCGCAAGGAGGAGCTGCTGCTCTCCCCGGACGAGCTCGCGGTCACGGTCAAGCTGCGCCGGGTGCTCGCCGCCCTGGACGACCAGCAGGCCATCGACCTGCTGCTCACCCAGCTCCGCAAGTCGCGCACCAACATCGAGTTCCTGATGCAGGTCGCGAAGTCCACGCCCGGTAGCGACGACTGAGTCGACCGATCGGTGCCGGCGGGGTGGTCACGGGCGCTGCCCGCGGCCGCTCCGCCGTCCGGGTCGCGGGAACACCGCGTCGACCCGGATGGTTGAATGGCACGTCATCCCGGCTCCGGTTCACCCAGGCGCAGCCATAGGCGCTGATGGGACCCGGCGGCCACGTCGAGAGGAAAACCCATGCGTTCGGGAATCCACCCCGAGTACGTCGACACCCAGGTCACGTGCGGTTGCGGGAACCAGTTCACCACCCGCAGCACGAAGGCCAGCGGCGCGATCACCGTTGAGGTCTGCTCCGCCTGCCACCCGTTCTACACCGGCAAGCAGAAGATCCTGGACTCCGGCGGTCGTGTCGCCCGGTTCGAGGCCCGCTACGGCAAGCGCGGTACCCGCTCCGGCAGCTAGCAGCACCGACGGCGCCCACCACCGATGCGTGGTGGGCGCCGTCCGTTTGTCCGGGCCCTTGTCCGGCAACGACTCCCACCGTGATTCCCCGCATGTCCCCGAGATCGGAACCAGAAGAGATGACCGCCTCCGCTGGGTCGTCGGCGTCGGCAGTGTCGGCAGGACCGGCAGGGTCGTCGTTGGATGCGCTGCTCGCCGAGCACGCCGACCTGGAGCTCATGCTCGCCGACCCGGCCGTGCACGCCGACGCCGCGAACGCCCGCAAGCTGGGCCGCCGCTACGCCGAGATCGGCCCCGTCGTGGCCGCCGCCCGCGAGCTCGCCGCCGCCCGCGACGACCAGGCCGCCGCCCGCGAGCTCGCCGCCGAGGACCCCGCGTTCGCCGCCGAGGCCGAGGAGCTGACGGGCCGTATCACCGCGCTCGAGGCCCGGCTGGCCGATCTGCTCGTCCCGCGTGACCCGCACGACGGCGACGACGTCGTGCTGGAGGTCAAGTCCGGGGAGGGCGGCGAGGAGTCCGCGCTGTTCGCCGGCGACCTGGTGCGCATGTACCTGCGCTATGCCGAGCGCCGCGGCTGGAAGACCGAGGTCCTCGACGCCGTGGAGTCGGATCTCGGCGGATACAAGGACATCACGGTCTCCGTGCGGTCCCGGGCCGCCGACCCCGACGGCGTCTGGTCGGCGCTGAAGTTCGAGGGTGGCGTGCACCGCGTGCAGCGGGTCCCCGTCACCGAGTCGCAGGGCCGCGTGCACACCTCCGCCGCCGGGGTCCTCGTCTACCCGGACACCGGAGAGGACGCGGCCGTCGAGATCGACGAGAACGATCTGCGCATCGACGTGTTCCGTTCCTCCGGGCACGGTGGGCAGAGCGTCAACACCACCGATTCGGCGGTCCGCATCACGCACCTGCCGACGGGCATCGTGGTCTCCTGCCAGAACGAGCGCTCCCAGCTGCAGAACCGGGCCAGGGCCATGGAGGTGCTGCGGTCCCGGCTGCAGGCACTCGCCGAGGAGGAGGCCGCGGCGAAGGCGTCGGACCAGCGGCGTTCGCAGGTGCGCACCGTCGACCGCTCGGAGCGGATCCGCACCTACAACTTCCCGGAGAACCGGATCTCCGATCACCGGGTCGGTTACAAGGCCTACAACCTGTCGTCCGTGCTGGACGGGGATCTGGACGACGTGCTCGCCGCGCTGGCCGCGGCCGACCGGGCGGAGTCGGTAGGCCGATGAGTCGCTCGTGGGCTCGGGAGCCGGCACGATGAACCGGCAGCCGCTGAGGGTCGCCGTCCTGGAGGCCGAGCGGATGCTGGCGGCCGCAGGGGTGGAGAGTCCCCGGGTCGACGCGGAGGTCCTCGCCGCGCACGTCCTCGGCGTGCAGCGCGGCCGGTTGATGATGGTGCCGCTGGTCGATCCACCCGTGGTGGAGGCCTACCGCAAGCTCGTGGTGCGCCGGGCCGCCCGGGAGCCGTTGCAGCACCTGCTCGGGACCGCCGTGCTCGGTCCGGCCGTGGTCGCGGTCGGACCCGGCGTGTTCACCCCGCGCCCCGAGACCGAGTTGCTGCTCGAGTGGGGCCTGGAGCGGATCGCCGACGTGCCCGCCCCCCTGGTCGTCGACCTGTGCACCGGGTCGGGGGCGCTCGCGCTGGCCATCGCGGCGAGCCGGCCGGACGCGCGGGTGCACGCCGTGGAGGCCGATCCGGGGGCGCTGAGCTGGGCGCGGCGCAACATCGAGTCGCACATCGAGGGCGGCGGCACCCCCGTCACGCTGCACGCCGCCGACGTGCGCTGGCCGGACCTGCTGGTCGAGCTGGAGTCCAAGGTCGATCTGGTGGTGTGCAACCCGCCCTACGTCCCCGACGGGACCCCGTTGCCACCCGAGGTGGCCGGGTGGGACCCGCCGGGCGCCGTCTTCGGCGGCCCGGACGGGCTGGAGATCATCCGGGCGGTGATCGCCGCGTCGGCCGGGCTGCTGCGCTACGGCGGCTGGCTGGGGATCGAGCACGACGACACCCACGGCGACGCCGTCCCGGGGCTGCTGCGGCGCCGCCGGGTGCTCACCGGCGTCGAGGGACACACGGACCTCGCCGGTCGGCCGCGGTTCGCGACCGCGCAACGGCGGCTGCCCCCCTCGTGAGCTACGGGTCGGGTGCGCGCCGCGCCGTCGGGTGCCGGTCGTAGGCTCCCGGCGTGACCCAGCCCAGCCCCCCGATCTTCGACTGTTCCGATCCGGACGCCCGGCTAGAGGGACTCGCCGCCGCCGCCCGCGCGGTGCGCGCCGGGCAACTCGTCGTGCTTCCCACCGACACCGTCTACGGCGTGGGTTGTGACGCGTTCTCCGGCGCCGCCGTCCGCTCGCTGCTCGCGGCGAAGGGCCGCGGCCCGGACATGCCGGTGCCGGTGCTCGTCGGCTCCTGGTCGACGATCGACGGCCTGGTGCTGGGCGTGCCCGCGGCCGCGCGCGAGCTGATCGAGGCGTTCTGGCCCGGCGGGCTCTCGCTGGTGCTGCCGCACGCTCCGTCGCTGGCCTGGGACCTCGGCTCGACCAAGGGCACCGTCATGCTGCGGATGCCGCTGCACCCGGTGGCCCTCGAACTGCTGCGCGAGTTCGGGCCAATGGCGGTGTCGAGCGCCAACAAGTCCGGCTCCCCGCCCGCCGCCAGCGCCCAGGACGCCATGGCACAGCTGGGTTCCTCGGTGTCGGTCTACCTCGACGGCGGGCCGTCGGGTGAGCCGGTGGCCTCCACGGTCGTCGACCTCACGGCCGACGAGCCGCGCGTCCTGCGCGAGGGCGCGGTCCCGGTGGCCGCGGTCGCCGAGGTCCTGGGTCGCGAGGTCCTGACCGTCTGAGCCGGAGTCCGCTCGACGCCTACGTCAGCCCGACCTCCGTCGCCAGCCGGTCGATGGTGTGGTCGAAGAACGCGGCGTGGTCGGTGACCACGTTGTGGGTGTGGCCGAACAGCTCGAAGCTGATCGTGCCGAACAGCGCCGACCACGCGAACACGGCCCGCGCCCCGAGGGACGAGGCCGGGTCGTCGGAGGCCAGCCCCAGGTCGTCCAGGAGCGTGGGGTCGAGCGTGGTGTCGGCGCCGGCCGGTCCGGCGCCGGGATCGACCTGCCCGGCGGCCACGCCGTCGGCCAGCACCCGGCTCAGCAGCGCGCCGACCCGGGCGGCCGGGGCGATCGTGGCCTCGGGAGCGGCGTAGCCGGGCACCGGCGAGCCGTAGACCAGCGCGTACTCGTGCGGGTGGGCCAGTGCCCAGTCCCGGGTGGCCCGACAGGCGGCCCGCCACCGGGCGCGCAGGTCGTCGCGCGGCTGCCCGGCCTCGGCCTCTTCGGCCGCCCGGCCCAGCGCGTCGTAGGCCTCGACGATCAGGGTGGTGAGCAGGTCGTCGCGACTGGGGAAGTAGCGATAGACCGCTGAGGAGGCCATGCCCAGCTCGCGGGCCACCGCGCGGAGCGAGAGTGCGGCGGCGCCGCTCGCGGCCAGGTGCCGGCGGGCGACCTCGGTGATCTCGCCGGTCAACTGGGCACGGACCCGGGCTCGGGCGTTCGCGGGGGCGGACATTTCGGTAGTCTGGCACGCTTCCGGAGCGGCGCCAACAGAGGAGAGCACCGCTCTGTCGAGGCTGCGGAGACGGTCCTCGTGGGCGTGATGAGGTCCCGTCCGTCGGTCCGGAACGCCGCAGGTAGCCTGGAGCACCGTGAGCACACCGTTCTGGGGCCCGGACTTCGACGCGTTGCAGCAGCAGGATCCCGAGATCGCGGGGGTCGTGCTGAACGAGCTCGACCGCCTGCGCGGCGGCCTGCAGCTGATCGCGAGCGAGAACCTGACCAGCCCGGCGGTGCTCGCGGCGCTCGGCTCGACGCTGTCCAACAAGTACGCCGAGGGCTACCCCGGCCGCCGCTACTACGGCGGATGCCAGGTCGTCGACGTCGCCGAGGAGATCGGCATCGCGCGCACCAAGGAGCTGTTCGGCGCGGAGCACGCCAACCTGCAGCCGCACTCCGGGGCGAGCGCCAACCTCGCCGCCTACGCGGCGTTCGCCAAGCCCGGCGACACGGTGCTGGCCATGGACCTCAAGCAGGGCGGCCACCTCACGCACGGCAGCAAGGTCAACTTCTCCGGGCAGTGGTTCAACGCGGTGTCCTACACCGTCCGCGAGGACTCCGAGCTGATCGACTACGACCAGGTTCGCGACCTGGCCCGGGAGCACCGGCCGAAGATCATCATCGCCGGCGCCACCGCGTACCCGCGGCTGATCGACTTCAAGGCGTTCCGGGAGATCGCCGACGAGGTCGGTGCGATCTTCATGGTCGACGCGGCGCACTTCATCGGTCTGGTGGCCGGGCAGGCGATCCCGTCGCCGGTGCCCTACGCCGACGTCGTCACCGCGACCACGCACAAGGTCCTGCGCGGCCCGCGCGGCGGGATGATCCTGTCCCGCGCGGAGCACGCCAAGGCGCTGGACAAGGCCGTTTTCCCGTTCTCCCAGGGTGGTCCGCTGATGCACTCCGTCGCGGCCAAGGCCGTCGCGATGAAGGAGGCGTCGACCCCCGAGTACCAGGCCTACGCCAACCAGGTCATCGCCAATGCGCAGGCGCTCGCCAAGAGCCTGGAGGCCGAGGGCATGCGGGCGGTGTCCGGCGGCACCGACACCCACCTGGCGCTGATCGACCTGCGGCCCGTCGGCGTCACCGGGAGCGAGGCCGAGGCCCGCAGCGACGCCGCGCGCATCACGCTGAACAAGAACGCGATCCCGTACGACCCCGCCCCGCCGATGAAGCCGTCGGGTATCCGGGTCGGGTCGCCGAGCGTGACGACGCAGGGCATGGTCGAGGCCGACATGGCCGAGATCGGGCGGCTGCTGGCGCGCGCGGTGAAGGCCGCGCAGGGCACCGCGGCCGGGGACGCCGAACTGGCAGACGTCGCCGAGGCGGTCTCCGCGCTCGTCGCCCGGGCCCCCGCCTACCCGCGGCCCTGACGGTTCGGGCGCCGCGGTGCGCACCCAGGCGCCCGTTCTCGGGCTGGGGTTGCCGATCCGGGAGTACCTGCTCGCCGGGTTGACCGCCGCGGTGATCACGTTCCTGCTCACCGGCCTCGTCCGGGTGCTGGCGCTGAAACTGGGCGCGGTGGCCTGGCCGCGGGGTCGTGACGTGCACGTCACCCCGACGCCGCGGTGGGGCGGGCTCGCGATGCTGGCCGGCGTGCTCGGCGGCATCGGCCTGGCCGCCCAGTTGCCGGCGCTGCGCCTGGCGTTCGACTACTCCTACGACGTGCCCGGCGTCGTGCTGGGCGCGGTGCTGCTCGTCGCCGTCGGCGTGCTCGACGACCGCTACGAACTCGACGCCGTCACCAAGCTGGCCGGACAGATCACCGCCGCCGGCGTGCTCGTGCTCTTCGGCGTGCAGTGGGCGGTGTTCTGGGTGCCGTGGGGCGGGGACGGCGCCGAGACCTCCGGGTCGTTGCTCATCCTCGGCCAGGAACAGGGCGTCCTGCTCACGGTGCTGCTCACCGTCGCGCTGGTCAACGCGATGAACTTCGTCGACGGCCTGGACGGCCTGGCGGCCGGCATCGGCCTGATCGCGGCCGCCGCGACCTGCGTCTTCGCGATCGGCCTGGTGAAGCAGAACGGCAACGACCCGTCGGCCTACTCGCCGGCGCTGATCGCCGCCGTGCTGGCGGGGGCCTGCCTCGGTTTCCTGCCGCACAACTTCAACCCGGCCCGCATCTTCATGGGCGACTCCGGCTCGATGCTCATCGGGGTCCTACTGGCCGCGGCCACGACGAGTGCGTCGGGGCGCATCTCGATCAGCACGACCACCGACGGCACGGACATCCTGGCGCTGTTCGCCCCCCTCATCGTGCTGGCGGCGGTGGTGTTCGTGCCGCTGCTGGACCTGTTGATGGCGGTGGTCCGGCGGACGTGGGCGGGGATGAGCCCGTTCTCGCCCGACAAGATGCACCTGCACCACCGGCTGCTGGAGATCGGGCACAGTCACCGGCGCGCGGTGCTGCTGATCTACCTCTGGGCGGGCGTGCTCGCGTTCGGTGCGGTGGCGCTGGCGCTGATCGACGACCCGTTCATCGTGTTGTGGGCGGTCGGGGTGGGGCTCGTCGTGGCCGTGCTCGCGTCCGCCGTCCCGAGAGCAAGGATCCGATGATGAGTACAGACGACGCTTCCCCGCCCGCCACCGATCCACCGCACGTCGCGACCGTGCTGCGGCTGGCGGGGGCCATGCAGCGCACTGCGCTGATCCTGGGTGTCGCCACGAGTGCGGTCGCGATCGTGGTGGCCGTCGTGCTGCGGGGCGGCCCCGGACTCGTGGGCGCCGTGATCGGTGCGGTCCTGGCCCTGCTCGCGGGCGCGGTGGGGACCTTCGTGATGCGGGGGACCGCCCGGACCAGCCCAGCGGGGGTGATGATCGGCGCGATGACCGCCTTCGCCGGAAAGATCGTCATCCTGCTGATCTTCCTGTTGATCTTCCGGGGCACGACCCTGTTCGACAACCAGACCTTCGCGTTCACCCTGCTGGCGGTGACCGCGGCCTGGATCGTCGGGGAGGTCGTGGGATTCGTCCGGGCCAAGGTCCCGGCGGTGGACCTGTGACCGGTGGGTCGGCGTTCCCGGCCGTCGCTCGTCGAATGCGACGAGCGATGCGGATGGTCACGCCCGATGCGTTACCGATGTCCGTGATGCCCGTCTCTTTGCGACCTGCGTCACGGTCCCTGGCGCCTTCTACAAGCGATAGAGCGACGTCGGCGGCGTATCGGGGTGGCGAACGGTGAGATCGCGCGGTGAATGGACGTCGTGCGAGGTCGTCCCTGGTAAGCGGTCCCTAACGTGCCTGATATGGTCCCCGTGATGGAGCCGGACCAGCCGCGTAACGGGGGTGGTCGTACACCACCGCCCGGCGAGGCCTGGACTGCTCTGTCCTACCTCCTGTCCGGCTTTCTGCTCTTCGGCGGAATCGGCTGGGGGTTGGACAAGCTGCTGGACACGCGGGTCTTCTTCTTGGTCGGGCTGCTGGCCGGGGGGGCTGCCTCGTTGTACTTGATTTATCTCAGGTACGTTAAGTCTTGATCGTCTCGATTCTGTCGACCCGGTTTAGCCCGGTCGGCGGAACCGGAAGGAGCATTGGGTGACCACGTTGGCCACCGCCCCAGCCCCGGGCTTCGAAGCTCCGGGAGTCGCGGACTTCGACCTGCCGCCGATCTTCGGCCCGGTCACGAAGCCGGTCGTTCAGCTAGTGCTCGCCGCGATCATCATCTACGTGGCGTTCCGCTACTCCGTCCGCAAGCCCGCGCTGGTGCCGAGCAAGTCCCAGTTCCTGGGCGAGTCGTTCCACGGGATCGTGCGTAACAGCATCGCGCGGGACATGATCGGCCCGGAGTTCCTGAAGTACGTGCCGTTCCTGACCACGCTGTTCGCCTTCCTCTTGGTGAACAACCTGTTCGGGATCATTCCGCTGTTCCAGTTCCCGACGTTCTCCCATCCGGGCGTGCCGTACGCGCTCGCCGCGATGGTGTGGTTGATCTTCACCTACGTCGGCATCAGGCACCACGGCTTCCTGGGTTACCTCCGGACCTCCACCTGGCCGCCGGACGTGCCGTGGTGGGTGCGGATCATCCTGACCCCCATCGAGTTCATCTCGAACATCCTGCTGCGCCCGGTCACCCTGTCGCTGCGGTTGTTCGGCAACATGTTCGCCGGCCACCTGCTGCTGCTGGTGTTCATTCTCGGTGGCGAGTACATGCTGTTCACCGCCGACTCGATCCTGCTGAAGGTGCTGTCCCCCTTCGCCTTCGGGATGGGCATCGTCTTCACGTTCTTCGAGGCCTTCGTCCAGGTGGTGCAGGCCTACATCTTCGTCATGCTGACGGCGTCGTACATCGGCACCGTGCTCGCCGACGACCACTAGGTCGTCCCGCTCCAGACCTCCCGAGGGCCGCGAAACGTACCGCGGACCGGATCGAAAGGAAAAGAACGACAATGACCGGAAGCCTGAACGTCGTCGGGTACGGCCTGTCCGCCATCGGCCCGGGTATCGGCGTGGGCATCGTCTTCGCCGCGTTCATCAACGGCGTGGCCCGTCAGCCGGAGGCCCGCGGCCAGCTGCAGGGCATCGCGTTCATCGGCTTCGCGCTGTCCGAGGCGCTGGCCATTCTGGGCCTGGTGCTCGCGTTCGTCCTCTGAGCCTGAGCCATCCGCAGCGTCACAGGTGAGGCGGAGGAGCACACCATGACCATCGTTCTCGCGGCGGAGGAACTGAACCCCCTCGTACCGCACCCGATCGAGATCGTCGTCGGCACGATCGCCTTCCTGCTGCTGTTCTACGTCCTGAAGCGAACGGTCTTCCCGCAGTTCGAGAAGGTCTACGCCGAGCGCACCGACAAGATCGAGGGTGGGCTCAAGCGGGCGGAGGAGGCGCAGGAGGAGGCGAACCGCCTGCGCCAGCAGTACGAGGAGCAGCTGGCCGGCCTGCGTGCCGAGGCCGCCCGCATCCGCGACGAGGCCCGTGCCGAGGGGCAGCAGATCAAGGCAGAGCTGCGTGCCCAGGCCGAGGAGGAGGCGGAGCGCATCCGCCAGCGTGGCCTCGAGCAGCTCAATGCCGCGCGTGAGCAGACCGTGCGCACACTGCGTGCCGAGGTCGGCGGACTGGCGGTCCAGCTGGCCGAGCGCATCATCCGCACCGAGTTGTCGGACGACGCGCGGCGCGCGGCCACCGTCGACGACTTCCTGTCCGAGCTCGACGGTCTCGCGCAGCGGCGGGAGACCAGCCCGACCGCGGGTGGGTCGAGCTGATGGCGGTCGTCTTCGCGGCCACCAGCCGGGAGTCACTGACCGAGGTCCGCGCCCGGCTGGACGCCTACCTCGACCAGGCATCGGCCGCGGACCTGGAGCGGCTCGGCCAGGAGCTGTTCGCCGTCACCCGGCTGTTGCAGGACACGGCGTCGCTGCGCCGCCACCTGGCCGATCCGGCGGTGCCGGAGTCGGTCCGGACCGGCCTGGTCCAGCGTCTGCTGGGCGGCAAGGTGGCCCAGCAGACGCTGGACCTCGTGTCCGCCGTCGTCGGCGCGCGCTGGTCGCGGTCGATCGACATGGTCGACGCGCTCGAGGACCTGGCTCGCCGTGCCACCCTTGCGGTCGCGGAGAAGAACGGCACCCTCGACGACGTCGAGGATGAGCTGTTCCGCTTCGGCCGCATCCTCAACCGCGAGCCCGAGCTGGCGATCCTGCTCGCCGACCCGTCGCAGCCGGCGGACAAGAAGGCCGAGCTGCTCGACCGGATCCTGGCGGGCAAGGTCTCGCCGGTGACCGCGACGCTGCTGCGCGAGACCGTCCGGTCCCCGCGTGGACGGCAGCTGGACGTCGCCGCGGAGGAGCTCGCCGAGATCGCCGCCGCCGTCCGGGACCGTTCGGTGGCCAAGGTGGCCACGCCGGTTGCGCTGACGTTCGCGCAGCAGCAGCGGCTGACGGATGTGCTGACCCGCATGTACGGGCGGCCGATCGCGCTGCAGATCGAGCTGGACGAGGGCCTGCTGGGCGGGCTGACGGTCCAGGTCGGCAACGAGGTCATCAACGGCAGCGTGGCGGGCAAGCTGGAAGAGGCCCGGCGGCGGCTGCCGCACTGAATCATCATGCCGGCGCGGGTCTCGGCGAGACGTAACTGACTGATCGAGAAGAAGGAACACACGACAGCCATGACAGAGCTGACGATCTCCCCGGAGGAGATCCGGAGTGCGATCTCCAGCTACGTCTCGTCGCTGGAGACCGAGACCTCCCGCGAGGAGGTCGGCACCGTCTCCGACACCGGTGACGGCATCGCCCACGTCGAGGGTCTGCCCTCGGCGATGACCAACGAGCTGCTGGAGTTCGAGGGCGGCGTGCTGGGCGTCGCGCTGAACCTGGACCAGCGCGAGATCGGTGCGGTCATCCTCGGCCCGTATGGCGGGATCGAGGAGGGCCAGCAGGTCAAGCGCACCGGCAGCATCCTCTCGGTGCCCGTGGGCGACGCCTTCCTGGGTCGCGTGATCGACCCGCTGGGCGCGCCGATCGACGGGCTCGGTGCCATCGAGGCCGAGACCGAGCGCGTGCTCGAGCTGCAGGCCGCGTCGGTGGTCGAGCGGCAGAGCGTGAGCGAGCCGCTGCAGACCGGGATCAAGGCGATCGACGCGATGACCCCGATCGGCCGCGGGCAGCGGCAGCTGATCATCGGTGACCGCAAGACCGGGAAGACCGCGGTCTGCGTGGACACGATCATCAACCAGAAGCAGAACTGGGAGACCGGCGACCCCAAGCAGCAGGTCCGCTGCATCTACGTCGCGATCGGCCAGAAGGGCTCCACGATCGCGGGTGTCCGCCAGGCGCTCGAGGAGAAGGGCGCGCTGGAGTACACGACCATCGTCGCTGCGCCCGCGTCCGACCCGGCCGGGTTCAAGTGGCTCGCGCCCTACACCGGGAGCGCGCTGGGCCAGCACTGGATGTACCAGGGCAAGCACGTGCTGATCGTGTTCGACGACCTGTCCAAGCAGGCCGAGGCCTACCGGGCGATCTCGCTGTTGCTGCGTCGCCCGCCGGGTCGTGAGGCCTACCCGGGGGATGTCTTCTACTTGCACTCGCGGCTGCTGGAGCGGTGCGCGAAGCTGTCCGACGCGCTGGGTGCGGGGTCGATGACCGGGTTGCCGATCATCGAGACGAAGGCCAACGACGTGTCGGCCTACATCCCGACCAACGTCATCTCGATCACCGACGGTCAGGTGTTCCTGGAGTCCGATCTGTTCAACCAGGGGGTCCGGCCGGCGATCAACGTCGGTATCTCGGTGTCCCGGGTCGGTGGTGCGGCACAGATCAAGGCGATGAAGCAGGTCTCGGGATCGCTGCGGCTGGACCTGTCGCAGTACCGCGAGCTGGAGGCGTTCGCCGCCTTCGGTTCCGACCTCGACGCCGCCTCGGCGGCGGCCCTCGGTCGCGGTGAGCGCCTGGTCGAACTGCTCAAGCAGCCGCAGTTCTCGCCGGTGCCGGTCGAGGAGGAGGTCGTCTCGATCTGGCTGGGCACCTCGGGCCAGCTCGACTCGGTGCCGGTGCAGGACATCGCCCGCTTCGAGAAGGAGTTCCTCGAGCACCTGCGTCGCCAGCACCAGGGCGTTCTGGCCGAGATCCGGGACACCGGCAAGCTCACCGACGAGGCCATCGACCGGCTCAAGGGCCTGGTGGACGAGTTCAAGAAGCAGTTCACCGCGTCGGACGGCTCTTCGGTGGTGCCGAAGGAGGCCGGGGCCGAGGCGCTGGACGAGGACGAGGTCGACCGCGAGACCGTCAAGGTCAACAAGCCGGCTCCGGCCGCGAGCTGAACGGATAGTCACCGATGGCGGCACAGATTCGCGTGCTGCGGCGGCGGATCAGGTCGACGCAGTCCATCAAGAAGATCACCAGGGCGATGGAGCTCATCGCCACCTCCCGGATCGCGAAGGCGCGCGCCCGGGTTGACGAGGCCAAGCCGTACGCCGAGCAGATGACCCGGGTCCTCACGGAGCTGGCCACCAACTCGGCGCTCGATCACCCGCTGCTCGTCGAGCGGGAGAACCCGAAGCGGGCCGCGGTGCTGGTCGTGACCAGCGACCGCGGCCAGTGCGGCGGCTACAACGCCAACGTGCTCAAGGAGGCCGAGCAGCTCCAGCAGCTGCTGCGGGAGCAGGGCAAGGAGCCCGTGCTCTACGTCATCGGCCGCAAGGGTGTGGGCTACTACCGGTTCCGCCGGCGCAAGGTGGCCGCGTCCTGGACGGGTTTCTCCGAGCAGCCCCGGTACGAGAACGCGGCGGAGGCGGCCCGGACGCTGGTCGAGGCGTTCATGGCCGGGCAGGACGACGGGCCGGACGGGTCCGCCGGTGACGACGGCGTTCAGGGCGTCGACGAGCTGCACCTCGTCTACACGCAGTTCAAGAACATGGTCACCCAGACGCCGCAGGCCCGGCGAATGGCGCCCATGGAGGTCGAGTACGCGGTCGACACCGTGGGAACCCCCGGTGGGGACATCGACGAGCCCTCACGTGGACCGTCGGACAACCCGCAGGCGCTGTACGCCTTCGAGCCGGACCCGGAGACCCTCTTCGACGCCCTGCTCCCGAAGTACATCGGCGCCCGGCTGTTCGCCGCGCTGCTCGAGTCGGCGGCATCGGAGTCGGCCAACCGCCAGCGGGCGATGAAGGCCGCTACGGACAATGCGAACGAACTGATCCGTACCCTGACGCTGCAGGCCAACCAGGCCCGTCAGGCCCAGATCACCCAGGAGATCAGTGAGATCGTCGGTGGCGCCGACGCTCTCGTGAGCGCAGGAAGTGAGAACTGATGACCGCCACCGCTGATACCCAGACCAGGACCGGCCGGGTCGTCCGGGTCACCGGCCCGGTCGTCGACGTCGAGTTCCCGCGCAACGCCGTCCCGGAGCTGTACAACGCTCTGACGGTCGATGTGACCTTCGGGGAGCTCGCTCGCACCCTGACCCTGGAAATCGCCCAGCACCTGGGCGACAACGTGGTCCGGGCGATCTCGATGCAGCCGACCGACGGTCTGGTCCGCGGCGCCTCCGTGACCGACCTCGGCCGCCCGATCTCGGTGCCGGTCGGTGACCAGGTCAAGGGCCACGTGTTCAACGCCCTGGGCGACTGCCTCGACAAGCCCGACCTGGAGATCACCGGCGAGCTGTGGGGCATCCACCGCAAGGCGCCGGCGTTCGACCAGCTCGAGGGCAAGACCGAGATGCTGGAGACCGGCATCAAGGTCATCGACCTGCTGACCCCGTACGTGCAGGGCGGCAAGATCGGCCTGTTCGGCGGCGCCGGAGTCGGCAAGACGGTGCTCATCCAGGAGATGATCACCCGTGTCGCCAAGAACTTCGGTGGTACCTCGGTGTTCGCCGGTGTCGGTGAGCGCACCCGTGAGGGCAACGACCTCATCACGGAGATGACCGAGGCCGACGTCATCAAGGACACCGCGCTGGTGTTCGGGCAGATGGACGAGCCGCCGGGCACCCGTATGCGGGTCGCGCTGTCCGCGCTGACGATGGCGGAGTACTTCCGGGACGAGCAGAACCAGGACGTGCTGCTCTTCATCGACAACATCTTCCGGTTCACCCAGGCCGGCTCCGAGGTCTCCACGCTGCTCGGCCGCATGCCGTCCGCGGTGGGATACCAGCCGACCCTGGCCGACGAGATGGGCGAGCTGCAGGAGCGGATCACCTCGACGCGGGGCCGGTCCATCACCTCGATGCAGGCCATCTACGTGCCCGCGGACGACTACACCGACCCGGCGCCGGCGACCACGTTCGCGCACCTGGACGCGACCACCGAGCTCTCCCGGCCGATTTCCCAGAAGGGGATCTACCCGGCGGTGGACCCGCTGACCTCGACCTCCCGGATCCTCGACCCGCAGTACGTCGGCGACGAGCACTTCCGGGTCGCCAACGAGGTCAAGCGGATCCTGCAGAAGTACTCCGACCTGCAGGACATCATCGCCATTCTCGGTATCGACGAGCTGTCCGAGGAGGACAAGCAGCTCGTCGCCCGGGCCCGGCGCATCGAGCGCTTCCTGTCGCAGAACCTGCTGGTCGCCGAGCAGTTCACCGGCCAGCCGGGCTCGACGGTTCCGCTGAAGGAGACCATCGAGGCGTTCGACAAGATCGCCAAGGGCGAGTTCGACGACGTTCCCGAGCAGGCGTTCTTCCTCTGCGGCGGTCTCGAGGACCTCGAGAAGAACCGCAAGAAGCTGCAGGGCTGATCGCATGGCGGAGATGACGGTCGAGCTGGTCGCGGTCGAGCGGCGGATCTGGTCCGGAGAGGCCACGTTCGTGCTCGCGCGCACCACGGAGGGCGAGGTCGGCGTGCTGCCCGGCCACGAGCCGACGCTGGCCCAGCTCGAGGAGGCCGGCGTGGTGCGCATCGACACCACGGACGGCTCCTCGATCACGGTCGCGGTGCACGGCGGTTTCCTGTCGATCACGCCGGACGGCGTGACGCTGCTGGCCGAGTACGCCGAGCTCTCCGACGAGATCGACGTCGCGCGGGCACGGCAGGCCCGGGACCGGGCCGACACCTCGGATCGCGAGGGTGCGGCGGCGAAGGCGCGCGCCGAGGCGCGGCTGAGGGCCGCCGAAGCGGCCGAGTAGCGAGTCGCAGTGGGGACCGTGACCGTTGTCGTCGGGCTCCTGCTGCTGTTCGGCTGTCTGCTGCTCGGCTGGTTCGCCGTGCGGCGGGTTCGTCTGATGCGGGGCGGCGGTGTGGACGTATGTCTGCGCCGCCGCTCCGGCATATGCAGGGAGTCCCGCGAGTCGCGGGACTCCGCCGCCGGATGGCACTTCGGTGTGGGGCGATACCGTGGCGAGCAGCTGGCCTGGCACCGGCTGACCAGCTTCCGGCTCGGGCCGACGGTGTCGATCGACCGCAACGAGCTCGAGATCGTCGACCGGCGCGAGCCGACCGGTCCGGAGAGCTACGCGCTCCCACCGGCCGCCGTCGTGCTGCGCTGCCGCCACCCGCAGGGGGCGGATCTGGAGCTCGCGATGTCCCCCGGGGTGCTGACGGGCTTCCTGTCGTGGCTGGAGGCCACCCCGCCCGGACGCAGCACCGGCTACCGCCAAGCCTCCTGACCCCGCGAGTCGGGGTCTCCACGTCCGCGAGTCGGGGTCTCCACGTGCGTGAGTCGGGGTCTCCACGTGCGTGAGTCGGGGTCTCCACGTGCGTGAGTCGGGGTCTCCACGTGCGTGAGTCGGGGTCTCCACGTGCGTGAGTCGGGGTCTCCATGTGCGTGAGTCGGGGTCTCCATGTGCGCGAGTCGGCGGTTCGCGTGTGATCCGCGCTCAGGTTCCTCGGAGGGGTGTCGGGAGCCGTCACACGCCCGGGTCACCGGGGCTGTGCCGCCCCCGGCTCACGTGATCGTCGCGGGCAGCGCACCATAGTGCGTATCCGGCTCGGGCGGGCAGCGTCGGCGTGAGCCTCGCCTTGGCCAAGCTGGCGCGTATCAGGTCGCGATCCCCTGCGTGGCACCGCAGGCCTTGATCTCCGCCGCCCCACTCGGTGGGTACGTCTACCGGGGAAGTGCCCTGTCTGACCCGACCGCACCTGCGCCTCGAAGGCGGCCGACCGCGACTCGCGCACATGGAGACCCCGACTCGCGCACATGGAGACCGCGACTCGCGGGTTGTTACTTCGAGGCGGGGCCGCCCGGCTGCCACAGCACGTCGCCGTCGGGGTTGGCCACGCGGCCGAGGATGAACAGCAGGTCCGACAGCCGGTTGAGGTACTTCGCGGTGAGCGGGTTGGTGCGCTCGGCGTCGACCTCGAGCAGCGCCCATACCGAGCGCTCGGCGCGGCGGGCGACCGTGCGCGCCACGTGCAGGTAGGCGCCACCGGGGGTGCCGCCGGGCAGGATGAACGAGTTGAGCTTGGGCAGGCGCTCGTTGAACGTGTCGCACCAGCCCTCGAGCCGGGTCACGTAGTCCTCGGTGATCCGCAGTGGCGGGTACTCCGGGTCGGGCACGATCGGTGCGCACAGGTCTGCGCCGACGTCGAACAGATCGTTCTGGATCTGCCGCAGCGGGACCAGGATCTCCTCGGCCAGTTGCCCGACCGTGACCGCGACGCCGATGGCGGCGTTGCACTCGTCGGTGTCGGCGTAGGCGGCGAGCCGCGGGTCGGTCTTGCTGACCCGGCTGAAGTCGCCGAGCGCGGTCGTCCCGTCATCGCCGGTCTTGGTGTAGATCCTGGTCAGGTGCACGGCCATGGCGCAGACGGTAACCACGGCGCTGCCCGGCCCGCCAGCGGGTGGCGGCGGTTCGTAGCACTCCTCCTGGCGGGACGGTGCTCGCCCCGACCCCCCGGGGTGGGGGGTGGACGGGTCGGCGGGGGCCGCTAGCGTCGTCGCTCGTGGTGGAGCATTTCGCGGTCCGCGGCGGCGCTCGGTTGGTGGGCGCCGTCGACGTCGTCGGGGCCAAGAACAGCGTGCTGAAACTCATGGCGGCCGCGCTGCTCGCCGAGGGCACCACGACGATCACGAACTGCCCGGAGATCCTGGACGTCCCGTTGATGGCCGACGTGCTGCGCAGCCTCGGCTGCACGGTCGAGGTCGACGGCGGGACCGTCACGATCGACGTGCCCGCCGAGCCGGGAGCGTCGGCGGACTACCGCTCGGTGTCCAAGCTGCGCGCCTCGGTGTGCGTGCTGGGCCCCCTGGTGGCCCGCTGCCGGCGCGCGGTGGTTCCGCTCCCCGGGGGTGATGCCATCGGTTCGCGGCCGCTGGACATGCACGCTTCGGGGCTGCGCAAACTCGGGGCGACCACCGAGATCGAGCACGGTCGGGTCGTGGCGCACGCCGAGGGGCTGCGCGGGGCGCAGATCTGGCTGGACTTCCCCAGCGTCGGTGCCACCGAGAACATCCTGATGGCCGCGGTGCTGGCCGAGGGCACGACGGTCATCGACAACGCCGCGCGTGAGCCGGAGATCGTCGACCTCTGCACGATGCTGCAGCAGATGGGCGCCAAGATCGAGGGCTCCGGGTCCTCGACGCTGACGGTGCACGGGGTGACCGGGCTGCAGCCCACCGAGCACCGTGTCATCGGGGACCGGATCGTCGGTGCGACGTGGGCGTTCGCCGCGGCGATGACGTGCGGGGAGGTCACCGTGCGTGGCGTCGACCCGCATCACCTCGACCTGGTGCTGGACAAGCTGCGCAGTGCCGGCGCGCAGACCCGCATCGGGGCGGGGGAGTTCACCGTGCGGATGGACGGCCGCCCCCGTGCCGTGGACTTCGTGACGTTGCCCTACCCGGGCTTCGCGACGGACCTGCAGCCGATGGCCATCGCGTTGTCCGCGGTGGCGGACGGGACGTCGATGATCACCGAGAACGTCTTCGAGTCCCGGTTCCGGTTCGTCGACGAGATGGTCCGGCTCGGTGCCGACGCGCGCACCGACGGTCACCACGCGGTCGTCCGCGGCGTCGAGCGGTTGTCCAGCGCGCCGGTCTGGGCCAGTGACATCCGCGCCGGCGCCGGCCTGGTTCTCGCCGGGCTCTGCGCCGACGGATTGACCGAGGTCTGGGACGTCGAACACATCGACCGTGGGTACCCCCGGTTCGTGGAGAACCTCAGCGAGCTGGGCGCCGACATCGCGCGCGTGAGCACCGAGCCCGACCGCTGAGGACACCGGCGGCGCTCCGCCGACCGGTCGGGCCGGACGGAGCAGCAGCGGTCGCCGACGCCGGGGATGCGTGCGACCGTCCGGGGTGCGTCGCCAGGAGGCCGGTATGTCCAGTGCAGCCCATCCAGCCGAGCCGGCCCATTCGGCGGAGCAGTCCGCGAGACGGGTCGGTCGCAGCGAGCCGGTGAAGATCGGCGCCCGGATCGGCATCGTGGCCAACGGGGTGGTGCACCTGCTCATCGCGTACCTGGCACTGCAGATCGCGTTCGGGCGCAGCGCGGAGGCGGACCCGAACGGCGCGATGCAGACCATTGCGGCCCAGCCGTTCGGCCGGGTGCTGCTGTGGCTGGTGGCGGTCGGCTTCGTCGCGGTCGCGCTCTGGCGGCTCACCACGGCGATCTGGGGTTACACCTATGTCGAGGACCGCAGGAAGCGGCTGCTGAAGCGGATGGCGAACGCCGGCCGGGCCGTCATGTTCGCGGTGCTCGCGGTGCTCGCGGCCCGCATCGCTTCCGGTGGGGCGGGGGGAGGCGGCGGCCAGCAGGCGACCGCGGGCGTGCTCGGGCTGCCCGGTGGCCCGGTCCTCATCGGCCTCATCGGGCTGGGCATCCTGATCGGTGGCGGCGTGATGATCCATCAGGGCTGGACGAAGCGGTTCACCGAGGAGCAGGACCTCAGCACGGCGGACGAGCGAGCCCGCCGGACCAACGAGCGCACCGGTCAGATCGGTCACATCGCGAAGGGCATCGCGTTCGTGATCCTGGGCGTGCTGGTCGGCACAGCGGCGATCACGTACAACCCGCAGCAGGCCAACGGCCTGGACGCGGCCCTCAAGACGCTGGCGGCGCAACCCTTCGGGCCGTACCTGCTCACCGCGATCGCGATCGGGATCGCCTGCTACGGGGTCTACTGCTTCTTCGACGCCCGCTACCACCGGGTCTGAGGGCGCCGCCGCTACTCCAGTGCCCCGCGGCTGAGCACCGTCCGGGCATCCACCAGGTCGGCGCTGAAGACGAGCAACCGATACCCGCCGGCCGCGTTCCGGCCGGGGCGCCGGATCGTCGCCCGGATCCCGGCGCCCCGCAGCCGCGAGCGCAGAACCTGCGCCGCCGCCTCCGTCGGCACCCGGGAGACCTCCTCGAGCAGCCCGTCACCCGTCGTGTCATCGGGGTCGTGGCCGGGTGGTGCCGGTTGCGAGCGGCTGTTGCCGTAGGTCCAGCGCAGGAGCAGGACGAGAAGCCCGATGGCGAGCAGGGTCGCCAGCAGCTCGAAGAGACCGACCGGCGTGCTCATGGCACACATTGTCGGCCACGTGACGAACATCTGGCATCGCTGGATCGATCAGGTCGAACCCGCTGCGTACTTTTCCACGAGACCTGCGTACTTTCTCATCCACGCGAATGTGACGAGGTGCGATCGCCGGAGTGCATTGAGCTACCGGCCAGTACGATCAGGCGATCCACGATGGCGGAGGTGTCCGGTGCCGTACCCGACCGACCGTGAGCGCGACCGACCCTGGGTGATCCGGACCTACGCCGGGCACTCCTCGGCGGAGAAGTCGAACGCGCTCTACCGGCGCAACCTGGCCAAGGGCCAGACCGGTCTCTCGGTGGCGTTCGACCTGCCCACCCAGACCGGCTACGACCCCGACGACGAGCTGGCCAAGGGTGAGGTCGGCAAGGTCGGCGTCCCGGTCAGCCACATCGGCGACATGCGCACGCTGTTCGACGGCATCCCGATGGCCGAGGCGAACACGTCGATGACGATCAACGCGCCGGCCATGTGGCTGCTCGCGCTGTATGTCGCGGTGGCCGACGAGCACGGTGCCGACCGGGCCAAGCTCGCCGGCACCACACAGAACGACATCGTCAAGGAGTACCTGTCGCGGGGCACGTACGTGTTCCCGCCGGCACCGAGCATGCGGCTGATCACCGACATGATCGCGTGGTCGGTCTCCGAGATCCCCAAGTGGAACCCGATCAACATCTGCAGCTACCACCTGCAGGAAGCCGGGGCCACGCCCGCCCAGGAGCTGGCGTACTCGCTGTCCACCGCGATCGCCGTGCTCGACTCCGTCCGCGACTCCGGGCAGGTGCCGCCGGAGAAGTTCGGCGACGTCGTCGGGCGCATCTCGTTCTTCGTCAACGCCGGGCTGCGGTTCGTCGAGGAGATGTGCAAGATGCGCGCCCTCGGCCGGCTGTGGGACGAGATCACCCGTGAGCGCTACGGGGTGGAGAACCCCAAGCAGCGGCGGCTGCGCTACGGCGTGCAGGTCAACTCGCTCGGACTGACCGAGGCCCAGCCGGAGAACAACGTCCAGCGCATCGTGCTCGAGATGCTCGCCGTGACGCTGTCGCGCGACGCCCGGGCCCGCGCCATCCAGCTGCCGGCGTGGAACGAGGCGCTCGGCCTGCCGCGGCCTTGGGACCAGCAGTGGGCGCTGCGCATGCAGCAGGTGCTGGCCTACGAGACCGACCTGCTCGAGTACGAGGACCTCTTCGCCGGCAGCCACGTCGTCGAGGCCAAGGTGGCCGAGCTCGTCGAGGGCGCGCGCGCCGAGATCGACCGGGTGCAGGAGATGGGTGGTGCGGTCGCCGCCGTCGAGTCCGGTTACATGAAGGGCGAGCTGGTCAGCTCGCTGGCCGAGCGACGGCGCCGGATGGAGTCCGGCGAGGACGTCATCGTCGGCGTCAACAAGTTCGACACCACCGAGCCCAGCCCGCTGCAGGCCGAGGGCGCGCAGGCCATCGAGACCGTCGACCCGGCCACCGAGGCCGCTGCGATCGAGGCGATCCGGGCCTGGCGCGCCGATCGCGACGACAGCGCCGTCGAGGCCGCGCTGACGGAGCTGCGGGACGCGGCCAAGACCGACGCCAACCTCATGGAGGCCTCGATCGCCTGCGCCAAGGCCGGGGTGACGACGGGGGAGTGGGCCGGCGCGCTGCGCGAGGTCTTCGGTGAGTTCCGCGCGCCGACCGGTGTCTCCGCCGCGGTCGCGTCGGGGGAGGCGGCGACGGAGATCGCCGCGGTGCGTGAGCGGGTCCGGGCCACCGGCGACGAGATCGGCTCCCGGTTGCGGATGCTGGTCGGCAAGCCGGGACTGGACGGGCACTCCAACGGTGCCGAGCAGGTCGCCGTGCGCGCCCGCGACGTCGGATTCGAGGTCATCTACCAGGGCATCCGGCTGACCCCGGCGCAGATCGTCGCGGCCGCGGTGCAGGAGGGTGTGCACGTCGTCGGCCTGTCGGTCCTCTCGGGCTCGCACCTCGAAGTGGTCCCGGCCGTGGTCGAGGGGCTGCGCGCCGCCGGTGCCGACGACGTCCCGGTGATCGTCGGCGGCATCATCCCGCCCGAGGACGAGGCGGTCCTGCGCGAGCGCGGGGTCGCCGCGGTCTTCACGCCGAAGAACTACCAGCTCACCGAGATGATGGGCGAGATCGTCAGCATGGTGCGGGCGGCCCACGGGTTGACCTGACGGCCTCGTGAGTGGCGCTGGTCGCTCCGGCGGCCATCGCCACTCACGAGCGCGCAGCGTCCTCTTCCTCGCGTTCGCCGCGGCGGCGCAGCAGCCGGAAGCCCGGGATGCCGTTGATCGCCAGCCGGACCTCCTTGAGCACCTCGAGGAGCTCGTGGACGTCGGGGCCGACCCGGTCGAGGGTGGCGAGGATCGGCATGATGTCGCTCTCCATGTGCTCGGTGAACACCGGAAGCTGGTCGACCAGCCGGATCGCGGCGTGCACCTCCTGCTCGGACAGCTCGTCGACGAACTTCGCAGCCAGCGGAGCGGCCCGTTGTGCGAGCGGGGTGTAGGTGGCCAGCAGCTCGCTCGCCCCCGTGCTGGCCGCGGCGGCCTCCTCGACCACCGCACCGGCGCGGTCGGCCACCGCCGTCGCCTTCACGATCACACCCGAGGCGTCGCCGGCGACCGCTCCCGCGCCCTCCACGACGAGACTCGCCTCCGCAGCGACCCGGCCCGCGGTCGCGACGAGCTCCGCAGCGCCGCCCGCGACCTGATCCGCCCGCGCGACGAGCCCCGCCGCCGACCCGGCCACCTGGTCGGCGCGGGCCACGATGCCGGCCGCGGCGTCGGCCACCGGGCGCACCGAGCCGATCAGCCGCTCCGCCTCGCCCGCGACGGCGTCGACCCGGATCAGCAGGGCGTCCACCCGGTCGATCACCAGGTCGACCCGGTCGGCGACCTCGGTGACCCGGCCCACGAGCCCGTCGACGCCGTCGAGCAACCGCACCGCCCGCTCCGGCAGCGTCGCGGCCACCCCGAAGGCCTCCCCGGTCCACCCGACCACCGCCTGGGCCCCCGCGACGAGATCGGACGGGCCGGGCACGACGAACCCGGCGATGCGCAACGCCATGGGCCGCATCATGGTCCATCGGCGGGATCGGGGCGCGGCCGAGCCGTATGACGTCCGGCCACGGCGCCGTGAAGGGGGTGGTCGGCACCCCGGCCACGAGTAACCCGCGTTACGTCCGGGTATGGCGGCCGATCAGGTGATCTCCGCGTCCGTACAGGCCGCGCGATTGCTTTCTGATAACAACACGTCGTGACCAGGGCCACTGCCCGATTGGTCACCTACGTTCAGGCGACGTCGCCGGTCGCCGCACGTACGTACCGCGGGGACCGGTTGCCAGCGATGCCGACCGTCAGGGGGCGATCATGACCGAGCGGACGTGGACCCGACGCGACTTCTTCCGGCGGACGGCGGTGGCCGGGGCGGTGGCTCTGGGCGGCCCCGTTCTGCTCTCGGCGTGCGCCAGCACGAGCACCGGCAGCGGCAGCACGCTGGAGAACGCGCGCAGCGCCGGAACCATCAAGGTGGGTATCGCGAACGAGGCGCCCTACGGGTACACGGACGAGGCCGGGAAGGTCACCGGCGAATCGGTCGAGGTGGGCCGGGCCGTGCTCACCGCCCTGGGCATCAACGCCATCGAGCCCACGACCGTCGAGTTCGGCTCGCTCATCCCGGCGCTCAACGCCCGACAGTTCGACATGGTGACCGCGGGCATGTTCATCAACCCCGAACGCTGTGCGAACGCCGCGTTCTCCGCTCCGGACTACACCGCCCCCACCGCATTCCTGGTGCCCGCCGGCAACCCGCAAGGGGTGGCCACGTTCGAGGACGTCAAGGGCAAGGGCCTGCGGCTGGCAGTCCTCAGCGGTGCCGTCGAGCAGGGTTATGCGCAGAAGAGCGGCGTCCCCGAGGGGCAGATCCAGGTCTACGACACCCAGAACACCCTGCTGCAGGCGGTGGCCTCGGGCCGTGCCGACGCCGCCGCGCTCACCAACATCTCGCTCAACGACGTGGTCAAGAAGAACCCGGGCGCCGCGGTCGAGGTGACGCCGGGCTTCTTCCCGACCATCGACGGCAAGGAGACCATCTCGGCCGGGGCGTTCGTCTTCCGCAAGGGTGACGAGGAGTTCGTCAACGCGTTCAACACCGAACTCGCGAAGCTGCACGACAGCGGCCGGTGGCTCGAACTCGCCTCGCCGTTCGGCTTCACCCAGGACAACGTGCCGGGGCCGGACGTGACCACCGAGCGGCTCTGCACGGCGAGCTGAACCGGCGGGCGGCGTCGTGTTCGACAACCTGCCGCGGATCGTCTCGGTCCTGCTCGAGGGGCTGCCCGAGACCGTCATCGCCACGGTCGGCGGAATCGCCCTGACCATCGCGCTGTCGTTCGGCGGCGGGCTCGCGCTGTTGTCCGGCACCCGGGCCGTGCGGCTGTTGGCCCGGGTCTACGTCGAGGCCTTCCGGGGCACCTCCGAGGTGGTCCAGCTGTTCTGGATCTACTTCGTGCTGCCGGTGCTCATCGGTTTCCAGTTGGTTCCGCTGTGGGCCGGTGTCCTGGTGCTCGGACTCAACCACGGCGCGTACGGCGCGGAGATCGTCCGCGGGGCGGTGCAGTCCGTGCCCAAGGCGCAGTACGAGGGCGCCATCGCGCTGAGCCTCTCGCCGGCCCAGCGGATGCGCCGGGTGATCCTGCCGCAGGCCGTGGTCGAGATGCTGCCGCCGTTCAACAACCTGTTCATCCAGTTGCTCAAGTCGACGGCGATCTTGTCGTTCATCACGGTGCCGGAGGTGACCCGTCAGGGCGTCCAGGTGCTCGTGCCGAACTTCGGCAGCGACATCGTGCTGATCTTCGTCGTGATGCTGCTGATCTACCTGGTACTCGCCGTACTGATCACCGCGGTGATGCGGCTGCTGGAACGGCTGGCGGCGACGAAGGTGGGGCGGCGGCCGTCGAGCGTGGCCCGGGAACGGGTGGACGACCTCGGCGGAGTCGCCGCCGGCGGGGGAGGTGCGTCGTGAGCCCCCTGTGGGACTGGGACTACGCCTGGAGCATCCTCCCGGACCTGCTCCGCGCGCTGGTCGTCACCATCCAGATCACGTTGCTCGGGTCGCTGGTGGCGCTGGTGCTCGGACTGGTCATCGCGGTACTGCGCAGGGCGCGCATCCCGGTGGTCGACCGCGTGCTGTGGGCGCTCGTCGAGTTCATCCGCTCGACCCCGCTGCTCGTGCAGGTGTTCTTCCTGTTCTTCGTGCTGCCGCAGTTCGGCATCGTGCTCAGCGCGTTCGTGGTCGGTGTGATCGGGCTCGGCGTGCACTACGCGACCTACACCTCGGAGGTCTACCGCGCCGGCATCGACGCCGTCCCCCGCGGGCAATGGGAGGCCGCGACGGCGCTGAGCCTGTCGCGATCGCGCACCTGGACCGGGGTGATCCTGCCGCAGGCCATCCCCCGGGTGCTGCCGGCGCTGGGCAACTACGTGATCTCCATGTTCAAGGAGGTCCCGCTGCTGATCGGGATCGGCGTCGTCGAGGTGGTCAACGAGGCCCGCGAGATCGCCTCGGAGACGTTCCGCCCGGTGGAGCCCTACACCATCGCCGGGCTGCTGTTCCTCCTGCTGAGCTATCCGGCCTCGATGCTGGTCCGACGTCTGGAGCGCCGCCGTGCCGCCGTCTAGTTCCACCACCACCGCCGAGCCCATGATCGTCTTCGATGGGGTCGTGAAGCAGTTCGGCGACAACGTCGTGCTCTCCGAGCTGGACTTCACCGTCGCGCCCGGGGAGCACGTGACACTGATCGGGCCGTCCGGGTCGGGCAAGACGACCATCCTGCGGCTGCTCATGACCCTGGAGAAGGTCAACCGGGGAACCATCCACGTGGGCGGGAAATGCCTCTCGCACATGGACAAGGGCGGCAAGCGCGTTCCCGCCGACGACAAGTACTGCCGGGAGGTGCGCAAGCGCATCGGGATGGTGTTCCAGCAGTTCAACCTGTTCCCGAACATGACCGTGCGGGGCAACCTCATCGAGGCACCGTGCCGCGTGCTGGGGCTGTCCAAGGAGGAGGCGAACGCTCGGGCGGAGGAGCTGCTGGAACTCGTCGGGCTGTCGGGGAAGATCGACGAGCACCCGACCCGGCTCTCCGGGGGTCAGCAGCAGCGCGTGGCCATCGCCCGCGCGCTGGCCATGCGTCCGGACGTGCTGCTGCTCGACGAGGTGACCTCCGCGCTCGACCCGGAGCTGGTGGCCGGTGTCCTGGCGCTGCTGCGTGACATCGGCGAGACCACCGACATCACGATCCTCTGCGTGACCCACGAGATGGGGTTCGCGCGGGACTTCTCGCACCGGGTGATGATGTTCGACCGCGGCAAGGTCGTCGAGGACGCGCCGCCGTCGGAGCTGTTCACCCAGCCGCGGGAGCAGCGCACCCGGGACTTCCTGCGAGCGGTGCTCGACCGGCACTGATTCGCTCAGAGGCGCGTCCGACGCTCGCACAGCATCGCGGTGGTGAGGTCCCGTGGCGGGAGGTTCTCAGCCGTGAAGCCGAACGGAGCGGTGAGACGCAGCCACTCACCCGAGTCCTGCAGGGCGGTCAGGGCGACGTCGAACGCGTCCCGCAGTTCGCGGTCCCCCTCGCGGAACGCGAACGCGCCCGCCGGGACGGCCTCCCGCCCGTCGATCACCGGCCGGACGTCGTCGGTCACCTCGAGCTGCGAGCCCGGGTTGCGGGCGATCTCGTCGAGCAGGGAGATCCGGGTCAGGGCTCCGACCGGAACCCGGCGCCCCTCCACCGCCCGGAACAGCGAGGTCTGCCCCTCGAAGACGGCCATCCCGGCATCGCGGATGCCCGCGGCCCGCGCGTACTCCTGCTCGACCGAGTCGGACAGCACTCCGAGCGTGAGGCCGCGGCGGCGGACGTCGTCGAAGGTGCTGATGCGGTCCGGGTTGCCCTGCTGGACCAGGAATGCGGTGGGGGCCAGGAAGTCGGGCCGGGAGAACAGGACCCGTTGGCAGCGTCGTGGTGTGACCGTCAGCCCTGCGGTGATGATGTCGAACTGGCCCACCCGCAGGCCCGGGATGAGCTCGGAGAAGCCGATCTGCACGGCCTCGATGCCGCCGACGCCCAGTGCGGCCAGCACCGCCCGCGCGACCTCGGGCGCTTCGCCCGTCACCCGGCCGTCCGAAGCCGAGTAGCCGAAGGGCCGTTCACCCGCGATACCCACGCGGGCGATCCCGGCGCGCCGCATCCGGTCGAGCGTGGACCCGGACGTGTCGGCGCCGCAGCCCACCGTGGCGCCGGCGGCGAGAGTGATCCCGCCGCCCGCGAGAGCGAGGAGGCGCCGGCGGGTCAACATCCCCGCCGACTGTAGCGGGCTCTGATCGCTCCTAGTCGGGCCACACCGGCGAGCGCTTCTCCAGGAACGCGGCCATACCCTCCTTGGCCCCCGGGGACTGCGACAGCGACGCCATAACCTCGACGGCGATCGCGTAGGCGTCGGCCTCGGGCCGGTCGAGCTGTGCATACAGGGTCTGCTTGCCGACACCCTTCCCGAAGCGGCTGCCGCGCGTGGCCCGCCTGAGCAGCTCGTCGACGCGCGCGTCGAGCTCGGCGTCGGGGACCACGTAGTTGATCAGGCCCCACTCGGCGGCGGTGGCCGCGTCGATGGCGTCCCCGGTGAGGGCGAGCTCCATCAGCCGCTTGCGCCCGACGTTACGGGCCACCGGCACCGCCGGGGTGTGGCAGAACCAGCCGCCCTTGCCGCCCGGCAGCGCGAACCCGGCGGACTCCGCGGCGACCGCGAGGTCGCAGGAGGCGACGAGCTGGCAGCCGGCGGCGGTGGCCAGGGCCTGCACCCGGGCGATCACGACCTGGGGCACCGACTGGATGGTGCGCATGACCTTCGTGCACAGCTGCAGCAGGTCCCGGACTCCGGCGAGGTCGCGGGAGGACACGTCGGCGAAGTCGTGACCGGCGGAGAACGCCTTGCCCTCGGCGGCGAGCACGATGCCGGTGGCATCGGAGCGCCCCGCGGTCTCGAACGCGTCGAGCAGTTCGAGCAGGTGCGCCTCGGAGAGTGCGTTGCGCCGTTCCGGCCGGTTCATGGTGATCCGGACGGTGTCGCTGTCGTGCTTGACGAGCAGGTACTCGTAGTCCGCCATGCGCTCACCGTAGCCGGGACGTTCGCCCCTAGAAAGCGATGGACGGACGTCATAGTTTGACCTTGTGACCGGATGCGAAAGCTGGTCACACGGTCACAGGATCGGTCCGACGGCGAGGAGGACCGCCCATGAGTGCCCCGGCCCGGGTGCCCGACCGGCTCGACCGCGTCCTGGACGTGGCCACCGATCTGCTCGTGCGCTGGGGCTACCAGCGGGTGACGATCGAGGACGTCGCCCGGCACGCCGGGATTGGCAAGGGCACGGTCTACCTGCACTTCCGCACCAAGGACGCGTTGTTCCTCACCGTGCTGCTGCGCGCGCACCACGGCGTGGTCTCCCGGCTGGTCGAGCGGATCCGCGCCGACCCGGCCGAGGCCCTGCCCAGCCGGATGCTGCGTTCGCTATACCTCGAGCTGGCCGGCGATCCGGTCGTCCGGCCGCTCTACCTGGGCGACAGCGCGGTCCTCGGCCGTCTCGCGCACGAGTCGGCCGACACCCTCGGCGAGCTGGCGCAGCGGCGTGAGGAGGCCGGGCGGGCCTGGTTCGGGCTGCTGCGCGACGCAGGCCTGCTGCGCACCGACCTCGACGTGTCCGAGCAGCTCTACCTCCTCGGCGCGGTCACGTCGGGGTTCTACTTCGTCGACTCACTGCCGGTGCCGACCGCACCCGGCGACCCGGCAGGCCGCGCCGCCGTCCTGGAGCACGCGCTCGCCGCGTCGCTCGAGGTCCCCGGCGCGCCCGCCCCGGGGGCGGCGACCGCGGAGGCGGTCGCGGACCTGTTCGCATCCCTGATCGAGCACATCGACGACGAGTGGCAGCGCCGCGTCCGGCGATCCGGGCGCGCAGCCGAGAGGCGGAGCGCGAGATGACCGCGACGAACCCGATGACGAGTCCGACGACGGGTACGGCCGGCCCGGACCCGATGTCTCCGGAGCTGCTGGCCGACCCCTACGGCGGGTACGGAAAGCTGCGGGAGCAGGCCCCGGTCGTACGTGGACAGTTCATGGAGGGCGGCCCGGTCTGGTTCGTCACCCGCTACGACGACGTGCGCACCGTGCTCGCCGACCCGCGCTTCGTCAACGACCCGGCCTCGGTCCCCGGCGCCGCGGCGCAGGACATCCGCAAGCGCCTGATGGAGAGGCTGGGCGTGCCGGCCGAGCTCAGCAGGTACCTGGCCCGCGGGATCATCGACACCGACCCGCCGGACCACACCCGGCTGCGCAAGCTCGTCTCCCGGACGTTCACGGTGCGCCGGGTCGCTGACCTGCGCTCCCGCGTGGAGGCGATCACCGCGGCGCTGCTCGACGACCTCGCCGCGGCCGCTCCCGGCCCCGTCGACCTCATCGAGACCTTCGCCTACCCGCTGCCGATCACGGTCATCTGCGAGCTGGTGGGCATCCCCGAGGCCGATCGGCCGGTCTGGCGGGAGTGGGGCCGGGCGCTGGTGTCGATGAACCCGGAGATCCTCCCCGACGCGCTGCGCGCGATGGTCGATCACATCCATGACCTGATCGGCCGGCGCCGCGCCGCGCCGACCGACGACCTGCTCAGCGGCCTCATCCGCACCCACGACGAGGACGGCGACCGGCTCTCCGACGGCGAGATGGTCTCGCTCGTGCTGACCCTGGTGCTGGCCGGGCACGAGACCACCGCGCACCTGATCGGCAACGCCACCGTGGCCCTGCTCACCCACCCCGACCAGCTCGGCCTGCTGCGCCGTGACCCCGCGCTGTGGCCGGGCGCGGTGAACGAGCTGATGCGCTGGTGCGGGCCCGTGCACCTGGTCCGGCTGCGCTACGCCGCCACCGACGTGGAGCTGGGCGGGGTGACGATCCGGGCCGGCGAGGCGGTGCAGGCCGTGCTCGTGTCGGCCAACTTCGACCCGCGCGAGTACCCCGACCCCGACCGCCTGGACATCACCCGCAGGCCCGGTGGCCGGGGCGACGGCCACGTCGGGTTCGGTCACGGCGCGCACTACTGCCTCGGCGCGGCGTTGGCCCGCCAGGAGGGTGAGGTGGCGCTGCACGCGCTGATCGACCGGTTCCCGGACCTGGCGCTGGCGGTCGACCCGGCGGAGCTGGCCTGGCAGCAGGTGCCGGGCGCGCGCCGGCTGGCCGAGCTGCCGGTGACGGTCTAGCCCGGGCGCGGGCATGGCCGCTGGGGGGACGGCCATGCCCGCGCCCGACCTTCGCCCGGCTCGGACGACCCCGCCGGGGTTACCGTGCGAGCCGTGGCCGGCCGTCAGCAGCGAGCGACGTCCTTCGGCGAGGTCGCCGAGGACTACGACCGATTGCGGCCTGCGCCGCCGCAGGACGCGGTCGCGTGGCTGCTGCCCGAGGACTGCGCGGTCGCGGTCGATGTGGCCGCCGGCACCGGCCTGCTGACCCGTGCGCTGGCGCGGCACGTGCCGAGGGTCACCGCGGTCGAGCCCGACCCGCGGATGCGGGCGGTGCTGTCGGCGCGCTCGCCCGATGTCCGCGTCGTCGAGGGCCGCGGGGAGGCGCTTCCGCTGCCCGATGCGAGCGCGGATGCGGTGCTCATCGCGTCGGCGTGGCACTGGATGGATCCCGATCGCGCCGTCCCCGAGATCGCGCGCGTGCTCCGCGACGGTGGCCGCTTCGGCGTGACCTGGACGAGCCGCGACCACCAGGTCGAGTGGGTGCGCGACCTCGACCGGTTCCGTCCGCCCGCGACGGCCGGGCCGGTCGAGGGTGGAGCCGAGGACACGTCGCCGCGACGACGGCACCGCGACGTCGAGCTGCCCGAGGACGGGCTCTTCGAGGACATCGAACGCACGACGTTCGCCTTCACGCGCCGGATGACGATCGACGACGTCGTCGACATGCTGGCCACCTACAGCGGTTTCATCACAGCGGATCCGCAGGAGCGAGCAGTAGGAGCTCGACGCGCCCGAGCCGCGCTGGAGCAGCGCTTCCCGGGCGCCGACGAGATCGACCTGCCGATGCGGTCCTGGTGCTGGCGTGCTGATCGGGCCGCCCGGGCCCGTCCTCGGGCCTAGTACGACTTCGGCAGCCCGAGGGTGTGCTGGGCGATGTAGTTGAGGATCATCTCCCGGCTCACCGGGGCGATCCGCGCGGTGCGGACGGCGCCGATCAGCGTTCCCACGCCGTACTCGACCGACATCCCGTTACCGCCGTGCGCCTGCACCGCGGCGTCGACGGCGTTGATCGCCGCCTCGGCCGCCGCGTACTTCGCGATGTTGGCCGCCTCGCCCGCAGCCGCGTGGTCGCCGGCGTCGTAGAGCCAGGCCGCGCGGGTGGTGGCCATCCGGGCCAACTCGACCTCGACGTGGGCCTTGGCCAGCGGGTGCGCGATGGCCTGGTGGCTGCCGATCGGCGCGCCCCACACGCTGCGGTCCTTCGCGTAGTCCGTGCCCTTGCGCAGGGCGTAGCGGGCCAGGCCGTTGGAGTACGCCGCCACCGTGATGCGCTCCGGGTTGAGCCCGGCGAACAGCGCGGCGAGGCCGGACTCCTCCCCCCCGACGAGCGCGTCGTCGGGCAGCAGGGCGTCGTCGAAGAAGACGGTGAACTGCCGCTCGGGCGAGGTGATCGCCATGTCGATCGGCTGGTAGCTCATGTCGGGGGTGTCGGTGGGCACGATGAACATGGCCGGGCGCAGGGTCCCCGACGCCGCGTCCTCGAGCCGCGCGACGACGAGGGTCGCCTCGGTCTCGTCGACCCCGGAGATGTAGTACTTGCGGCCCGAGAGCCGCCACCCCTTGCCGTCGGGGTCGCGGCGCGCGGTGGTCGTGATCCGGTGGGAGTTCGAGCCGGCGTCGGGCTCGGTGATGGCGAACGACATCTTCACCCGGCCGGTGGCGAACCCGGGCAGCCAGCGTTCCCGCTGCTCGGGCGTTCCGGAGGTGGCGATCACCGACGCCGCGATGGCCGGCGAGACGACGATCAGCAGCAGCGGGCAGCCGGCCGCGGCGATCTCCTCCGCGACGATCGACAGCTCGACCATCCCGGCGCCACCACCGCCGTACTCGGCAGGCACCGCGACGCCCAGGTAACCCGCCTCACCGGCCTCGGCCCACAGCTCGGTGGTCTTCTCGCCGGACTTGGCCTTGGCGATCAGATAGTCATGGCCGTACTTCGTGGCCATCGAGGCCACCGACTTGCGGAGCAGCTGCTGCTCATCGGTCTCGCGCAGGTCCATCGATGCACCTTTCTGCGGTATGTGGGTCGTGAGCGGGGACAGCGGTGGGAACTGCGTCATCCGCTCACGGGGCGAAGCCGAGCCGGCGGGCGGCCAGCTCGGTGAGGACCTCGTCGGCGCCGCCGCCGATGCCGAGGATCCGGGCGTCGCGGTAGTGCCGTTCGATCTCGGAGTCGCGCATGTAACCGGCGCCGCCGTGCAGCTGCACCGCGTCGTCGACGGTCGCGCTGCAGGCGGCCACGGCCGCGTTCTTGGCCATGCACACCTGCGCGAGGGTGTCGATGCTCGAGCCCGCGAGCGACTCGTCGGCCTCCTGGCCCGCGGCGATCCGCGTCGCGACCTCGCGGGTGTAGGTGCGGGCCAGCTCGATGCGCTGGGCCATCTCGACGAGCCGGTGCCGGACCACCTGGCGGGCGATCAACGGGCGGCCGAAGGTACTGCGGTCGCGGACCCAGCCCAGCGTGAGGTCCAGGGCGCGCTGCGCGGTCGCGTAGGCCTGCACGGCCAGCGCGATCCGCTCGGTCTGGAACTGCTGCATGATGAGGGCGAACGCGCCGTTCTCCGGCCCGACGAGGTTGGCCACCGGGACGCGCGCGTCCACGAAGGACAGCTCCGCGGTGTCGCTGCAGTGCCAGCCCATCTTCTCCAGCCGGCGGGTCACGGTGAAGCCCGGCGTGCCCTTCTCGACCACCAGCAGGCTGATCCCGCCGTAGCCCTCGCCGGCGGTGCGCACGGCGGTGGTCACGAAGTCGGCGCGCACGCCGGAGGTGATGTAGGTCTTCGACCCGTTCACGACGTAGTGGTCGCCGTCGCGGACCGCTCGGGTGCGCAGGGCGGCGACGTCCGAGCCGGCGTCGGGCTCGGTCACGCCGAGCGCGCCGATCGTCTCGCCGGCGAGGGTGGGCCGGACGAACCGGTCGATCAGCCCCGGGTCGCCGGCCGCGACGATGTGCGGCAGCGCGATGCCGTGCGTGAGCAGCCCGGCCACCAATCCGCCCGACCCGCCGGCCTGGATCAGCTCCTCGGTGACGACGATCGAGTCGAGCAGGTCGCCGCCGGCGCCCCCGACCTCCTCCGGGAACGCGACGCCGAGCAGGCCGAGCTTCGCGGCGTCGGCGTGCAGTCCGCGGGGGAGCTCGCCGGCACGTTCCCACTCGTCGAGGTGCGGGACGATCCGGGTCCGGGTGAAGCGGCGGACGGTCGCCCGCAGCTCGCGGCGCTCAGGGGTGTCCCAGGGGTCGGTCATCGGTCAGCTCCCAAGCCGTGCGTCGAGGTGGCGGGCCCAGTCGGCGAGCAGGGCGCGGCGGCGTGCTCCGTCGTCGGTGAGCAGGTCGGCCAGGCCGAGGCCGCGGATGAGGTCGAGGGTCTGCTGGACGGCCTCGCGGACGCCCGGGCGCGACTCATCGGCGCCGAGCAGCTCGACGGTCAACCGGTGCGACTCCCGCCCGATGACCGCCTCGAGCGGCACGACCGCGGCCCGGACGTCCGGGTCGGTGCGCGCGGCCGTCCACAGTTCGAGCGCGGCGTGGAAGAGCGGGCCGGTGCACACCCGCGCGAGCATGTCGAGCACGGCCGCAGTGCGGGCGGGCCCGGTGGGCAGGTCGGTCGCCTGCTCGCGGATCTCGGCGATCCGGGCGGCTCCGATGTACTGCACCGCGGCGATGACGAGCTCGGCGCGGGTGGGGTAGTGGTGCAGCTGAGCGCCACGGGAGACGCCGGCACGCTGGGCGACCGCGGTGGTCGTCGTCCCGGCCCAGCCGTGCTCGACGAGGCTGGCGACGGTGGCCTCCATGAGCCGCGCGCGGGTCAGCTCGCTGCGCTCCTGCTGACGGGTGGGCACGGGACGGCAGTGTGCCCGGCCACAAACAAACAAGCAAGACTGCTTGTTTTGGGCGCGCGGTCAGCCTCGGTGGTGCAGCAGCAGCAGGGTGTACGCCGCGAGGCTCTGCGCGTCCGCGATCTCTCCGCGTCTGATCATGGCCTCGAACTCGGCCGTGCCGAACCACCTCGCGCGCATGTCCTGCTCGGTGTGCTCACGCCGGGCCGGACCCGGGGTCAGCTCGGTGGCGAGGAAGACCACCCCCCGCTGGCTCGACATCCCCGGCGCCACCTCGAGCTCGCCGATCAGGTCCATTCGGCCGGCCGCGAGCCCCGTCTCCTCCAGCAGCTCCCGGGTGGCGAGTTCGGCCGGATCGACCTCCGCGCGGTCCGGCGCCGTGCCGGCCGGGAACTCCCAGCGCCGCCGCCCCACCGGGTAGCGGAACTGCTCGACCAGGTGCAAGCGGTCGCCGTCGCGCGGGATGACGAGCGCGTAGGTCGGCTTGTCCACCACGCCGTAGATGCCGTCGGTGCCATCGGACCGCCGGATCGCGTCCTCCCGCACCGTCATCCACCGATTGGCGTACACCTGGCGGCTGCTGAGGGTCTCCACGGCGCCCACGGTGCCCGGTGCACGGCTTGTCTCATCCCTGGTCGAAGAGTGAGGTGAATCACATGTCGACCGGGCGCGCCGATGCCCCGTGACCCACCCGGCTCCGCGCAGTGGCCGATGCGCCGCCGATCCGTCGGCGGTCCCCGGCCGGGGCGTCCGGGGCTGATCGGTACCGCCGTCCGGCTCGCCGGAGGCGTCCCGCGGCGGCGGCAGCCTGCGCCGGGGGCTGCGCAACCTGCTGCCGCGGGTGCGGGCACCATGCCCTGGTGCGCGCGTCCCGGCTGGTGGCCCTGCTGTTCACCCTGCAACGCCGCCGCGCCGCCACGGCCGCCGAGCTCGCCGCGGAACTGGAGGTCTCCGAGCGCACGATCTACCGCGACGTCGCCGCGCTGCAGGACGCCGGGGTGCCGCTCTGGGCGGAGTCGGGCCGCGGCGGCGGGATCCGGCTGCTCGACGGCTGGCGTACCCGGCTCGACGGGCTGACGTCCCGCGAGGCGGCGGCGATCCTGGCGATCGGGGCGCCGCAGGTGCTCGCCGACCTGGGGATGAGCTCGGCACTCAGTACGGCACAGGCCAAGCTGCTGGCGACGTTGCCGCCGGATTTCCGCGAGCACGCCCGGGTCGTCAGCGAGCGGTTCCATCTCGATGCGCCGGGATGGTTCGCCTCGCCGCAGCAGGCCGGCCCGCTGACCGCGGTGGCCGAGGCGGTTTGGGAGCGGCGTCGGCTGCGGGTGCGCTACGCCCGGGGGGCGCACGCGGTGGAGCGCACCCTGGAGCCGCTCGGCCTCGTGTTGAAGGCGGGGGTGTGGTACCTGGTGGCCGCGATCGCGGGGGAGGCCGGCGCGATCCGCACCTACCGGGTCGCGCGGATCCTCGCGGCGGAGCTCGACGGGGCGTACTTCGAGCGGCCGCCGGGGTTCGTGCTGGCGCAGTGGTGGGCGGAGTCGGCCGCCCGGTTCGCGGGCTCGCTGTTGCGCGAGAAGGTCCGGCTCCGGCTGGGACCGGGCGGGCTGCGGGCGCTGCCGCACGTCACCGACGCCGACGCGGCGGTGCGGGCCGTGGCGCTGGCCGGGCCGGCCGATGCCGAGGGCTGGCGGGAGGTCACCCTGGAGGTGGAGAGCGTCGACGTCGCGGCCGGGCAGCTGACCGCGCTGGGCGGCCAGGTCGAGGCGCTCGACCCGCCGACGCTCCGGGCCGCGCTGGCCGCGGCGGGGGCGGCGCTGGCGGCCCGGAACGCTCACTAGGCTGCGCAACGTGCGCCTCGTCATCGCCCGCTGCCAGGTCGACTACGTCGGACGCCTCACCGCGCACCTACCGATGGCACCCCGGCTCCTGCTGATCAAGGCCGACGGGTCGGTCAGCGTGCACGCCGACGACCGCGCCTACAAGCCGCTGAACTGGATGAGCCCGCCGTGCTGGCTCGAGGAGCAGCCGGGCGTGTGGACGGTGCGCAACAAGTCCGACGAGTCTCTCGTGATCACCATCGACGAGGTGCTGCACGACACGAGCCACACCCTCGGCGTCGACCCGGGCCTGGTGAAGGACGGCGTCGAGGCGCACCTGCAGGAGTTGCTGGCCGCGCACCCCGATGTACTCGGCGAGGGCTTCACCCTGGTCCGCCGCGAGTACATGACCGCGATCGGTCCGGTGGACCTGCTCTGCCGCGACGGCGAGGGCCGCAGCGTCGCGGTCGAGGTCAAGCGCCGCGGGGAGATCGACGGCGTCGAGCAGCTCACCCGGTACCTCGAGCTGATGGACCGCGACCCGCTGCTGCGGCCCGTCACCGGCGTGTTCGCCGCGCAGCAGATCAAGCCGCAGGCGCGCACACTCGCCGAGGACCGCGGCATCCGGTGCGTCGTCGTCGACTACGACGCGCTGCGTGGGGTGGAGTCGACCGACCTGCGGCTGTTCTGAGCCCAGCCCACCCGTACGGGCAGGGTGTTCCCGGCGACATGCGCGGTTTACCGAACGGACGGGAATGGGAGTATCTGACCCGAACTTGTCCCTGGGGGTAGCGGGAGGTATTCGCGTGGCACGGGAGTTCCGGACGGTCGGCGTGGTCGGCCTGGGCACGATGGGCGCCGGCATCGTGGAGGTGTTTGCGCGCAACGGCCTGCAGGTGATCGCCGCCGAGGTCGACGAGGAGGCCGTGGCTCGGGGTCGGATGCATCTCGAGACGTCCACCCGGCGCGCGATCGAGCGCGGCAAGCTGACCGATGAGGCGGCCGCCGAGCTGCTGGAGCGGATCACCACCACGACGTCGCTGGCCGACATGGCCGACGCCGACCTGGTCATCGAGGCCGTTCCCGAGAGCCTCGACCTCAAGGCCGCCGTCTTCGCCGAGCTCGACAAGGTGGTCCGGCCCGAGGTCATCCTGGCCTCGAACACCTCGTCGCTCTCGGTCACGGAGCTGTCGGTGCGGACCGGCCGGCCGGGCAAGGTCGTCGGGATGCACTTCTTCAACCCGGCCCCGGTGCAGAAGCTCGTCGAGCTGGTGCGCACCGTCGTCACCGAGCCCGACGTCGTCGACGATCTGAAGGCCTTCGCCGCCACCCTTGACAAGGTGCCGGTGGTCATCGGGGACCGCGCCGGGTTCATCGCGAACGCGCTGCTCTTCGGCTACCTCAACCACGCCGCGCGCATGTACGAGTCGCACTACGCGAGCCGCGAGGACCTCGACGCCGCCATGCGCTACGGCTGCGGGTACCCGATGGGCCCGCTGGCGCTGCTCGACCTGATCGGGCTGGACACGGCCTACGAGATCCTCAACACGATGTACCGGCAGTCGCGCAACCAGCTGCACGCGCCGACTCCGGTGCTCAAGCAGATGATCACTGCCGGGCTGCTCGGCCGGAAGAGCGGGCGCGGCTTCTACACCTACGAGAAGCCGCACTCCTCGAAGGTCGTGCCCGACGCGCTGACCCCGTCCGGCACCGTGCCCGAGGACGCCGAGGTGCGCGACGTTCAGCGCGTCGGCGTCGTCGGCACCGGGACCATGGCCAGCGGCATCGTCGAGGTGCTGGCGAAGGCGGGGCTCGACGTCATCGTGCGTGGGCGCAGCGACAGCAAGGTCGAGAGCTCCATCGCCGGGATCCGCAAGTCCCTGGACAAGGCCGTGGTCCGCGGGCGGCTGTCCGAGGAGGACCGGGACGCCACCCTGGGCCGGATCACCGGCACCACCCAACTGGAGGACTTCGCCGACGTCGACCTGGTGGTCGAGGCGATCGCCGAGGAGCTCGACGTCAAGCGGGCCGTGTTCGCTGCGCTGGACGAGATCTGCAAGCCGGGCGCGATCCTGGCGACGACGACGTCGTCGCTGCCGGTCGTCGAGTGCGCCGCGGCCACCTCGCGTCCCGCCGACGTCATCGGGATGCACTTCTTCAACCCCGCCCCGGTGATGAAGCTGGTCGAGGTGGTCTCGACGATCACCACCGCCCCGGACGTCGCGGCCACCGTTCTGGCGCTGTGCCAGCGGCTGGGCAAGGTGCCGGTGTCCTGTGGCGACCGGGCCGGGTTCATCGTCAACGCGCTGCTGTTCCCGTACCTCAACGACGCGGTGAAGATGCTCGAGGCGCACTACGCGACCTCGGACGACATCGACGCCGCGATGAAGACCGGCTGTGCGCTGCCCATGGGTCCGTTCGAGCTGCTCGACGTCGTCGGACTGGACGTGTCGCTGGCCATCGAGCGCTCGCTCTACCAGGAGTTCCGGGAGTCCGGGTTCGCACCGGCGCCGCTGCTCGAGCACCTGGTGACCGCGGGCCGGCTGGGCCGCAAGACCGGCCACGGCTTCCGCGACTACGCCGCGCGGTGAGCTGACCGCAGTTCCATGCCCCGATCCAACCGGACGCAGCGGCCCGAGCACGTGCCGCTGCGGTCGTCCGTCGTCACCCGGACCGAGCACGCTGCGGACGGCCAGTGGCTGGTCCGCAGCGTGCCCGGGTCGTCATCGGTCAAGGACTACCGGTGTCCCGGCTGTGATCAGCGGATCCCGCCGGGAACGGGGCACCTGGTCACCTGGCCGGCGGATGAGTACGGGTCGGTGGCCGACCGGCGGCACTGGCACGTGCCGTGCTGGAATGCCCGCGACCGACGCAGGCCGGGCGGTCGTCGCCGCTGAAGCGGCCATCCGGCCCGACGACGTCGCCGGAGTCCGTGCCGTTCTGCCGGCACCGCCCGCGGCCGGCCCCGATCGGTGCTGCCGGTTCGGTCAGCGGCGGGTGGCGGACGCGGGCCGCCGACGGGTGCGGCGTCGGTTCGTCGAACTGGTCCGCGTCGTCTCGAGTTCCGCGCCGGCGTCCGCCGGCTCCGGGATCTCGGTAGCGGTGCTGTCCTCGGCCGCCGGCGCGCCGGACGCCGTGGGGGCGGGGGCGTCCTCGGCGGTCGGGACGTCGGATGTTGCGTGGGCGGGGGCGTCCTTCGGGGTGAGGGTCTCGTCCGTCGTTGCGCCGGCCTCGTCTGCCGTCCGGGCCCCGTCCGTGTCGTGTGCGTGATCGCCGGCCGGCCGGCGGGCGGTCGGCGTGGTGACGGCGGCGGGTTCGGTGGGCTTGGTGGCCGCGACGTCGTTGCCGGCGGCGGGCCGGGTGGTTGCGG
>NZ_JAAXKZ010000033.1 GCF_012911875.1 Pseudonocardia bannensis
CCGGCCCGCCGTGGGGGTGGATCGTCGGCGCCGTCGTGCTGCTGACCGCGGTGGTCGCCGTGGCCGTCCGGCTGCGCGACCGGCGCCGGCGCGCCGCCCGCGACGTGGCCGCGTTGCACGCCGAGGGTGAACGCCTGCGTGAGGCCGTGGCCGCCCTGGCCGAGCGGGTGGTGCGCTACGAGCCGCGGATCCCCTTGACCGGCGACGACACCCTCGACGCCGAGTTCGACCGGCTCAGCGTCGACTATGCGGCGCTCGCGCAGGCGGTGGCGGCCGATCCGGCCGACCGGACCGCGGTCGGCGCCCTGGACGCCCGGGTGGCGGCCGTCGAGGGCCGGCTCGATGCGGTCGGCGCCCGGCTCGGCGACGAACACCGGCCGGGCGCCGACCCGGCGTGATCAGCGGGTAGCACCGGGCGGGGCAGCACCTGCTGGAGCGCGGGCTGGTCGATCGTGGCGCCGGCGCCGCCGCGACCGCCGAGCAGGGTGACGGCGGTGACGGCACCCGCGACGACTGCGGAGACGATCGGTCCTCGGCGCTCGCACGGCGCGGCGGTGTGACCCGGCTGTGGGATTCGAGCACTGTCCTCATTGACAGGACCTCGTCCGGCCGTTACGCCATGTGGTGGAAGTTGTGCCGTGTTGCGCGTGTGGCGATCGGCGCGACGTCCCCTGACTGGCACAGTCAGCACGCTCGGCGTCGATCACCGGCAGGCCCCCGGCCCTGCCGGCAACGGATGGAGGTGTCGTGCGGGCCGGACGCGCGATTGTCGTACTCGTACTGATCGCGCTGCTCGGTGGCACCTCCACAGCACTGGCCCAGCCTCCGTCACCGCCGCCCCCGCCCAACCCGAGCGACCGGGAGCTGCAGGCCAGCCGCGACGCCATCGACCGGCGGGCGGGTGCGCTCGGCCGGCTCACCGCCCAGCTCGCCGACCTCGACAGCCAGGCCGACGACCTGCAGGCCGCGCTCGCGGCGCAGCGGGAGACCGCCAGCGCTGCGCTGGCCGACCTCGACACGGCGCAGGCCGCGGCGGCCGAGGCCTCCCGGCGGGCCGACGCCGCCCGGGTGGAGACCCAGGCCGCGACCGTCGCCATCGACGACGCCCGCCGCCGGCTCGACGAGTTCGCCGCGTCGACCTACCAGCAGGGGCTCGACGCCGGCGCGCTCGGCCTGCTCACCGCGGCGACCAGCCCCGAGGACCTGGTCGCGCGGGCCGAACTGCGTGACGTCATCGCCCGGTCCCAGCTGGCGGCCCAGGACGGTCTGGAACGCGCGCGCGTCGACAAGGCGAACGCGGACTCGCGGGCCCGCGCCGCGCTCGAGGAGGCCCGCACCCGGGAGGCGGAGGCGGCGGCGGCCAAGGCGGCCGCCGACGACGCCGTCGCCCAGGCCGAGGACGCGGCGCGCGCCCAGGCCGCGCAGCTCGCGCAGGTCAGCGCGCAGCGCGCCGATGTGCAGCGTCAGCTCGACGCCGCCGCGGCCTCCGACGCGGGCCTGCGGGCGCAGCGGGATCGTTACGAGGGCTGGCAGCGTCAGCAGGCCGCGCAACGCGCCGCCGAGGAACGCGCCGCGCAGCGGGCCGCGGCGGCCCGGCTCGAATCGGGTGGCCGCGACGACCGCCGCGCCCCGGCCGTGCGGGCGGGCTCCGGTGCCGTCCAGCGGGTGATCGACCGGGCGATGTCGCAGATCGGCGTCCAGTACGTGTGGGGCGGGGGCAACGGGCGCGGTCCCACCACCGGCATCCCGGACGGGCTGGGCTCCCCGCTCGACCGGATCGGGTTCGACTGCTCCGGCCTGATGCTCTACGCCTTCAACGGCGTGGGTGTCTCGCTGCCGCGGGTGAGCCGCAACCAGTTCAACGCCGGCCGCAAGGTGCCGATCTCCGAGCTGCGGCCGGGCGACATGGTCTTCTACAAGAACGGTGGCGCCCCGATCCACCACGTCGCGATGTTCATCGGCAACGGCAAGATGATCGAGGCGCCCTACACCGGGGCCAACGTGCGCGTCGTCCCGCTGCGCACGAAGGGTCTGCTCCCGCAGGCCACCCGGATGCTGTGACGGGAAGCGGACGCCGTGTCCGCCGCCGCCCGGGCCGGTGAGCGGTCCGCGGGCCTCGGCCGCGCCGTCATGTCAGCTCCCGGCGTTCCCCGGTGAGCGGTCGGAGCTGGATGCGCTCGTCGGGCCCGCCCGACGAGGTACCGACGGTCACGGACCGGTCTCGGAGCGGTGCCCGGCCGCCCGGTGCGATCGCGGGTTTCACCGCCGTCATACGGTGATCGGGGTGGGATGGGGTGGTGAGCGTGCCGGAGTCTCAGGACCGACCCAGCGGCGCGGACGGCGCCGTGCCCAGTCCCGCCCGGGAGGGCGAGAAGCTCGAGCGCGTCGTGTTCGAGATCAAGCGGGTGATCGTCGGGCAGGACAGGCTGGTCGAGCGGATGCTCGTCGGCCTGCTGGCGAAGGGGCACCTGCTGCTGGAGGGCGTGCCCGGGGTCGCGAAGACCCTCGCGGTCGAGACCGTGGCCAAGGTCGTCGGCGGCACGTTCGCGCGCCTGCAGTTCACCCCCGACCTCGTGCCCGCCGACATCCTCGGCACCCGGATCTACCGGCAGGGCCGCGAGGAGTTCGACGTCGAGCTCGGCCCGGTGGTCGCGAACTTCGTGCTCGCGGACGAGATCAACCGCGCGCCGGCGAAGGTGCAGTCGGCGATGCTCGAGGTGATGGCCGAGCGGCACCTGTCGATCGGCGGCAAGACGTTCCCGATGCCCGACCCGTTCCTGGTGCTGGCCACCCAGAACCCGATCGAGAACGAGGGTGTCTATCCGCTGCCCGAGGCGCAGCGCGACCGGTTCCTCTTCAAGATCATCGTCGAGTACCCGGGCGTGGAGGAGGAGCGCGAGATCGTCTACCGGATGGGTGCGGAGCCGCCCGTCGCGCAGCAGGTGATCGATCCCGGCGAGCTGTCCCGGCTGCAGCAGGTGGCGTCGCGGGTGTTCGTGCACCACGCGCTGGTCGACTACGTGGTGCGCCTCGTCGTCGCCACCCGGACCCCGGCCGAGCACGGCCTGTCCGACATCGCGGGCTGGGTGTCCTACGGCGCCTCGCCGCGGGCCACGCTCGGCATCGTCGCCGCCGCGCGGGCGCTCGCGCTGATCCGCGGGCGCGACTACGTGCTGCCGCAGGACGTGCTCGACGTCGCCCCCGACGTGCTGCGGCACCGCCTGGTGCTGTCCTACGACGCCGTGGCCGACCAGGTGCCGATGGACCACATCATCTCCCGGGTGCTGCAGACCGTGCCGCTGCCGCAGGTCACCGCGCGGCCCCAGCAGAACCCGGTGCCCTACACCCAGGCGGGCACGCCCACGTGAGTTCCGGGCCGTCTCCCGAGCTGCCGGAAGGCCACCCTGCTGTCACCTCGTGGCGGGACGGTGGTCCTGCGGCGCCGGGGCCCGGAAGGCCGGGGGTGCCGCGGCCCGCGACCGCCCCGCCGTCGCTGCGCCACGGCCGGTTGGAGGCGGCCCTGCGCACCCTGGAACTGTCGGTGCGCCGCCGTCTCGACGGCCTGCTGCAGGGCAACCACCTCGGTCTCGTCCCCGGTCCGGGCAGCGAGCCCGGGGAGGCCCGCATCTACCAGCCCGGCGACGACGTCCGTCGGATGGACTGGGCCGTCACCGCCCGGACCACCGAGGCGCACGTCCGGGAGACCGTCGCCGATCGGGAGCTGGAGACGTGGGTCGTGCTGGACCTGTCGCCCAGCCTGGACTTCGGGACCGCGGCCTGCGAGAAGCGCGACCTGGCGGTGGCGGCCCTCGCCGCGGTCGCCCACCTGACGCGCGGTGGCGGCAACCGGATCGGTGCGCTGGTCGCCACCGGGCAGCGGACCGTCCGCATCCCGGCCCGCGGCGGTCTCGCGCACGCCCGCGGGCTCATCCGCCGCGTCGCGCAGACCCCGCGCGCCCCGGAGGGCACCCGGGGTGATCTGACCGCCGCCATCGAGCAGCTGCGCCGCCCGCCGCGGCGTCGCGGGCTGGCGGTGGTGATCTCGGACTTCCTCGGCGAGCCCGACTGGGAGCGCCCGCTGCGCGCGTTGTCCACCCGGCACGACCTGCTCGCCGTCGAGGTGCTCGACCCGCGCGAGCTCGAACTGCCCGAAGTCGGAACGGTCGTGCTGGCCGACCCGGAGACCGGACGGCAGCGCGAGGTCGTCACGACACCGCTGCTGTGCCGGGAGTTCGCCGCGGCGGCCGCCGAGCACCGCGACCGGGTGGCCGCGACGCTGCGCCGGTGCGGGGCCGCGCACCTGACACTGCGCACCGACTCCGACTGGATCGCCGACGTGGTCCGGTTCGCGCTGGCCCGTAAGCGGGCGTGGTCGGGGGGTGGGCGGTGATCGGACACCGCGGCTCCTGCCACCGTGGCACCGAGCGCAGGGAGGTGACCAGGTGACGTTCTCCTCGCCGTGGTGGCTGCTCGGGCTCCTCGTCGTCGCCGCGCTGGCCGCCGGGTACCTGGTGCTACTGCGCCGTCGCCGCAGCGACGTCATCCGGTTCACGAACCTGGAGTTGCTCGACCGGGTCGCGCCGAAGCGGCTCGGCTGGCAGCGGCACCTGCCGGCGGCCGCGCTGATCGCCGCGGCGGCCGTGCTCACCGTCGCGCTCGCCGGGCCCGAGGCCGAGGCGAAGGTCCCGCGCAACCGGGCGACGGTCGTGCTGGTCATCGACGTGTCGCTGTCGATGCAGGCCACCGACGTGGAGCCGAACCGGCTCGCCGCCGCCCAGGCCGCGGCCAAGTCGTTCGCCGACCAGCTCACTCCGGGGATCAACCTCGGCCTGGTGTCGTTCGCCGGCACCGCGGCGGTGCTCGTCTCGCCCACGACCGACCGGGAAGCGGTGAAGCGGGCGGTCGACGGGCTCAAGCTCTCGGAGTCGACCGCGACCGGTGAGGCGATCTTCGCGGCGATGCAGTCGGTGGAGACGTTCTCGCAGGCCTTCGCCGGTTCCGGCGCCGAGGGCCCGCCGCCGGCGCGCATCGTGCTGATGAGCGACGGCAAGCAGACCGTCCCGGGCCCGGACGGGGAGAACGAACCCCGCGGGGCGTTCACCGCGGCCCGCACCGCGGCCGAGGCGAAGGTCCCGGTCTCGACGATCTCGTTCGGCACCGAGTACGGCACGATCGAGATCGAGGGCGGGCGGACCCGCGTGGCTGTCGACGACGCGTCGATGCGCGAGATCGCGACGCTGTCCGGCGGGCAGTTCTTCACCGCGGCCACCGAGGACGAGTTGCGGCAGGTCTACGCCGAGCTGGGCGAGCAGATCGGATACGAGGTGCGCCGGGTCGACACCAGCCGGCCGTGGCTCGCGGGCGGCGCGTTCCTGCTGGTGGCCGGCGTCGGCTCCGGCCTCGCCCTGGGCCGCCGCCTCCCCTGACCCCGCGAGTCGGGGTCTCCACGCGCGCGAGTCGGGGTATTCAGGCGCGCGAGTCGGGGTCTCCGGGTCCGCGAGTCGGGGTCTCTACGCGCGCGAGTCGGGGGAGCCAGGAGACCGAGTCGCACTTTCCGGTGAGTGGGACCCGTGCCGGGTGTGACCGTCGCCGACACGCGCTGCGCGACGCGTCCCGTGCAATAGGGTGGCCGCCGTGGGACGCAGCGTGCTGGTGACCGGAGGAAACCGTGGAATCGGGCTCGCGATCGCGCAGGCGTTCGCGGCCCAGGGCGACCAGGTGGCGGTGACCCACCGCAGCGGCGCCGACGGCCTGCCGGGCGAGTTGCTGCCCGTGCAGTGCGACGTCACCGACGCCGACGCCGTCGACGCGGCGTTCACCACGGTCGAGGAGAAGCACGGGCCGGTCCAGGTGCTCGTCTCCAACGCCGGCATCACCGACGACACCCTGCTCATGCGGATGAGCGAGGACCAGTTCACCCGCGTCGTCGACGCGAACCTGACCGCCGCCTACCGGGTCGCCAAGCGCGCCTCGCGCGGCATGCTGCGGGCCAAGAGCGGACGGATGATCTTCGTTTCGTCGGTCGTCGGACTCACCGGGTCCGCCGGCCAGGTCAACTACGCCGCCTCGAAGGCCGGCCTCGTCGGGCTGGCCCGCTCGGTGGCCCGGGAGCTCGGCTCGCGCGGCATCACGGCCAACGTCGTCGCCCCCGGGTTCGTCGACACCGACATGACCCGCGCCCTGCCCGAGTCCCGGCGCACCGAGATCCTCGGCCAGGTCCCGCTGGGCCGCTACGCCTCGCCCGAGGAGATCGCAGCCGCCGTGACCTGGCTGGGCTCCGACGCGGCCGGCTACGTCACCGGCGCCGTCATCCCCGTCGACGGCGGCCTCGGCATGGGCCACTGAGGCCCGCGGCCGCGGTGCCGAACATCGGACCGGGTCCGCGGCCGCGGTGCCGAAGCATCGGACCGGGCCCGGGGTCGCGGTGCCGAAGCATCGGTACCGAGGCCCGTGATCTCGGACCCGACACGTCGGTACCGAGTCCTACCCAGACCGGGGCCCTGACCTCCATCTCCTACCAGGAAGGCACCACATGGGACTGCTCGACGGCAAGCGCCTGCTCATCACCGGCGTCATCACCGACGCGTCGCTCGCGTTCCACGTCGCCAAGGTCGCCCAGAACGAGGGCGCCGACGTCGTGCTCACCGGGTTCGGCCGGATGCGCCTGGTCGAGCGGATCGCGCAGCGGCTGCCGAAGCCGGCGCCCGTCGTCGAACTCGACGTCGCGAACCAGGAGCAGCTCGACAGCCTCGCCGAGCGGGTCTCCGAGCACCTCGGTGAGAACCCCAGGCTCGACGGCGTGCTGCACTCCATCGGCTTCGCGCCCGCGAGCTGCCTCGGCGAGGACGCGTTCATGACCGCGCCCTGGGAGGACGTCGCGACGACCATCCAGGTCAGTGCGTACTCGTTCAAGTCGCTGTCGACGGCGCTACTTCCGCTCCTCGGGCCGGGCAGCTCGATCGTCGGCATGGACTTCGACAACCGGCAGGCCTGGCCCGCGTACGACTGGATGGGCGTGGCGAAGTCCACGCTGGAGTCCGTCACCCGCTACCTGGCGCGTGACCTGGGGCCCAAGGGGATCCGGGTCAACCTCGTCGCCGCCGGGCCGGTGAAGACGATGGCCGCCAAGTCGATCCCCGGGTTCGCCGCGTTCGAGGACTCCTGGGACGGGCGCGCCCCGCTGGGCTGGGACGTCAACGACCCGATCCCGGTGGCCAAGACGGTGTGCGCGCTGCTGTCGGACTGGCTGCCGGCCACCACCGGGTCGATGGTGTGGGCCGACGGCGGGTTCCACGCGATCGGGGTCTAATGGAGGCGTGAGTGAGTTCGATGCGCTTCTGGTGCTGTCGTTCGGCGGCCCCGAGGGCCCCGACGAAGTACGCCCCTTCCTGGAGAACGTGGTCCGCGGCCGTGGGGTCCCGCCTGAGCGGCTCGACGCCGTCGAGGAGCACTACCGGCACTTCGGTGGGGTCTCCCCGATCAACGCACGCAACCGGGAGCTGATCGCGGCGATCCGGGAGCGCACCGACCTGCCGGTGTATTTCGGGAACCGCAACTGGCACCCGATGGCTGAGGACACCGTCGCTCAGATGGCTCGCGACGGGGTGCGCCGCGCCCTGGTGTTCGCGACGAGCGCCTACGGTGGGTACTCGGCGTGCCGGCAGTACCACGAGGACATCGCGCGGTCCCGCAAGGCGGTGGGTGACGGCGCGCCGGAGCTGGTGAAGTTGCGGCACTTCTTCGATCATCCGGAGTTCGTGGCCGCCAACGCCGACGCCGTGCGGGCCGCGCTGGCCACGCTGCCCGCCGAGGTGCGTGACTCCGCCCGGATCGTCTTCACCGCGCACTCGATCCCCACCGCGGCCGACGCCGCGGCCGGCCCTTCGGAAGAGGGCGGGCACCGCTACTCCGAGCAGATCGCCGACGCCGCCCGGCTGGTCGCGGCCGATCTGGGGGTGGCCGAGCACGACGTGGTCTGGCAGTCGCGCTCCGGCCCGCCCCAGGTGCCGTGGCTCGAGCCGGACATCGTCGACCACATCGAGGCGCTGCACGCCGCGGGCGTTCCGGCCGTCGTCGTCGCGCCGGTGGGGTTCGTGTCCGACCACGTCGAGGTCGTGTGGGACCTGGACAACGAGGCCGCCGACCGGGCCGCCGAGCTGGGCATGGGCTTCGCCCGGGCGGCGACGGCGGGTCCGGACCCGCGGTTCGCGGACATGGTCGTCGAGTTGATCGCCGAGCACACCTCCGGCGCGCCGGAGCGGGGGATCGGCTCGGTGCCCCGGGCCGGGTGCACCGTGAACGGTGAACCGTGCGCGGTGAACTGCTGCCTGCCCGCCCGCCGCCCCTCCTGCCCTCGCTGATCAAGGCCGGAAGGGGCCTGTCGAAGATCGACAAGGCCCCTTGTGCCCTTGATCAGCGGGGGGTGGGGTGGGGTCAGGTCTTGGCGCGGCGGGCGGAGAGGGACTCGAGGGCCTGCAGGAGGTACTTGCGGAACACCGGGTAGTTCTCGCTCATCGGGAAGTGCCCGATCTCCTTCATCTCCAGGAACTCCGCGTTCTTGATGCGGCCCGCGGTGCGGCGGCCGTCCTCGGGAGTGGTGAGGTAGTCGTACTCCCCGGTCAGCATGAACACCGGGCACCGGTCGGCGTCGATCTGGTCGAGCTTGTCGCGCAGGTCGTGGTCGACGGAGTAGAAGTACAGGTCGCCCTTGAAGGCCTCCGAGCCCTGGCTGTAGTAGAACCACGTCTTCCAGCGGTCGGTCTCGGGTGACTGGGGCGCCATCAGGTCCCACACCCCGCTGGCGCAGACCTGGGCGGCGTTGGCGTGCGGATGCTGCCACCAGTCCAGGTAGAAGCCCGGGGAGTAGTCGGCCGCCTCGACCGGGATCACCGCGGCGAACCGGTCCGGGTAACGCAGCGCCAGCTGCAGGGCGACGTTGCCGCCGAACGACGAGCCCATGAAGATGGGCTGCTCCAACTCGAGCTCGTCGCACAGGGCGACGATGAACGCCGAGTAGTGGTCCGCGGTGAGGCGGTACTCCTCCTTCCACCACTCGCTGTTCTCCGGGGGGTCGGACTTGCCGTGCCGGGGCAGGTCGTAGGCGATGACCCGGTAGTTCCGCGTGACCTCCTCGTCCTCGAGCAGGCCGCGGTACTGGTGGTTGTGGCAGCCTGCGGTGTGCTGACAGACCAGCGGCTGCCCGGTGCCGTTCTCGAGGTAGAACACCTTGTACCGGACGTCGCCGACATCGACGGTCACGTAGTGCCCGGTGGCGGGTGAGATGCGCGGGGGCATGGTGGTCTCCTCGGTCTAGACGGGCACACCGACGGTGCGCAGCAGTTCGATCTGCCGGGTGATGCAGCGCAGGTTCTGCATGAGGACCAGCACGTCGCCCTCGAGGCTCATGTCGCGTTGGAACGTGGCCGCCCAGATGCCGTGGTGCATCGGCGGCGGCACGGGTACGCCGAAACCGCGCCAGGTCTCGACGCCGGCCCGGATCGTGAACTGGTAGTGGACGTCGAGCGGCCCCGGGTCGACGACGACCTCGGCGGCCTTGCCCGACACCATCCGCACGACGAACCGGTGATCGGTCATGTCGAGCAGGTAGCTGCAGGTGAAGTAGTTGCCGTGGGCCTGAATCTCCGGATCGCTGTTGGTGGCCTCGCCGAACGAACGGGCCCAGTCCTCGGCGGCCTGAACGGGTGTGGTTTCGGTAGCGGTCATCGCGTCGCCTCGACCTCCTGCGTCCTTCGACGCCGGGCCACGGTAGGCCTGCCGTGGCCTCGCCGAGACCTGCTGGCGGGCCCCGGTTTCCGAGCCGAACGTCCTTGACCGGGCGTGGTGGCAGAAGCCACCGCGGTCGGGGCCGGCCGCAGGACGGGGACGGCGGCCCGCCGCCGTCCAAACCGTCGCCGGGAGGCGGTCGCCTGCCGCAAGACGTCGGCCGGGTGGTTCGCCCTCTCAGTCCCCGCCGGGACCGGGGGCGGCGGCGATCGCGGCGGCCACCAGGTCGGCGGCGCTGGTGTCGCGGGTCCGCCGGCCGCGGTCGTAATGCTCGGTGGTCGCGATCGTCGCGTGGCCGACGTCGGCCTGTACGTGCTGGATCCGGGCGTCCTGCTCCAGCGCGATCGTCACGTAGGCGTGTCGCAGGGCGTGCGGGTGCACCCGGTCGGCGACGTCGGCCAGCGCCGGGCCAGCACCGGCGGCGATGCGCCGCAGCAGCGTGTAGAGGTCGACGCGCGAGCACCGCCCGCCGCCCCGGGTCGCGATCAGCGGGGTGCCGCCGGCGGTCGTGCGACCTCGGCGAGCCGGGAGCGCGGCACCGGCCACCCGGTCCCGCTCGGCCAGGTACTCCGCGAGCGCGACGCGAACGAGGTCGGTGAGGTAGACCTCCCGGCGCAGGCCGCCCTTGCCCAGCACGCGCAGCACCTCCTCGCCGCCGGTGCGGTAGAGGTCGTCGCGGTCGAGTCCGACGAGCTCGGAGATCCGCAGGCCGAGGGTCAGGACCGCGACGACGGCGACGCCCCGCAGCGCGTAGAGCCGCTGGTAGCGCGCGTCGGAGGTGTAGTGCAGGCGCCCCGCGGCCACCAGCATCGCCTTGAGCTGGCCGGCGGTGAGCCGCACCGTCGGTGACGCGTCGCGCGCCGAGCTCGACAGCCCGAGTCGCGAACGGTTCAGGGCGGCCGGGTTGGCGGCCACCGCGCCCGTCTCCGCCAGGTGCCCGTAGAGCGCCGACAGCGTCGAGAGCATCCGCTGCCGGGTGCGGCGCTGGGCCCCCGCGGCGGTCAAGGCGTGCAACCACGCCTTGACGTGTGCACCCGTGGCCGCCCGTGGGTCGAGTCCCTGCGCGGCGCACCAGCGGAACCAGGCGAGCCCGTGCAGCGGGCCGGCCGGGGCCGGGGGAGGGCGCCGGATACCCGGGTCGTCGGACTGCGCGGCCACCCCGCCGATCGCGTCGACCCAGCCGATCGGCAGGCCGAGCGCGTACGCGTAGGTCCGCCGGGTACCGGCGTTGTCGTACTGGCTCAGCCAGTCGACCAGCTGCGCGCGCAGCGCGTCCGGGTCCCGCACGCCGGGCCACCCGGAGCCGCCGTCCTCGAGCGGGTCCGCGACGGCGACAGCGGCACGGTCCGGGCCTCTCAGGGCCTCCATCACGGCCAGGGGCGCGTCCGCGTCGGCTGTCATAAGGCGATCCTCGCGTCCCCGCCGCGCCCGGTCACGTCGCCACGCCGCAACCACCAACGAAACATCGGTTTCGTTGGCGGTGGAGTTCAATGTAACTAACTGAAACTCAGCAAGTATGTTCGAAATCATCGAACTGATACGCTCGAACGGTGATCGACAGCGCCGTGAGATGCGGGTACAGCAAGTGCCGGGCCGAGTTGCCCCCGCCGGGGCCCCAGGGCGGGCGGCGGCGCTCGTTCTGCCGCGACACCCGGTGGCCGGGTGGGCGAACCTGCGCCCAGATGGCCCGGGCCGAGCGCGACGCGCTGGACGCGCTGGGTCTCGACGCGGGCGGGACGACGTTCCAACTCGACGCCGACCGGCTCCGGGAGCACGTCGACGCGGTCCGCGGTCCGGTGCAAGCTCTGGCCGAGGCGCTCGCGGCGGTCTCCGACCGGCTCGACGAGGTCCAGCGCGACGCGGTGGCCGCCGTCGAGGCGGCGAACCGGCGGGTCGCCGAGGCCGACAGCGCCCGCGCCGCGGCCGAGGTGGCCCGAGAACAGGCCGAGCGGCAGGCGACCCGGAGCAAGGAGCTCGCCGATCAGGCGGGGGAGGAGCGCGCCGCGGCGGTCACGCGCGCGACCGCCGCGGCGCGGCAGGCCCTGGAGGCGACCGAGGCGCTCGGTGCCGCCCGCCAGGCCGCCGAGGAGGCGGGTCTCGGGCGCCGCGCCGCCGAGGACCGTGCCGATCGGGCCGAGGCCCGGGCCGCGGCCGCCGAACGGGACGCGGCCGCAGCGGCGGTCACCGCCGAACGGGCGACCACCGAGCGGGATGCGGCTCAGACCCGGGCGCAGGAGCTGCGCACCGAGATCACCCAGCTGCGGGCGGGGCTGGATGCCGCCCGGGTCGACGCCGCCGCGGCCACCGACGCCCGGTCCCGGGCGGAGCGGCGCGCCGTCGAGGGCGCAGCGGAACTCGAGCGGGAACGGGCGCGAGGGCGGGCCCTGGAGGAGAGCCTGGCCGGCGCCCGGGAGCGGGCCGAGGCCGCGGCCTCGCTGCAGGCGCGCGCCGACGCCGAGCTGGAGCGGATGCGGACAGAACTCGACCGCGCCCGCGCGGAGCTCTCGGCCCCCCGGGCGCTGCGCCCCGAAGACCTCCAGGCGCTGGTCGCGGCCCTGGCACCGGCCGCCGCCGACGCGGGCGAAGGATCGGACGAACGCAGCGACACGGAGTGAGCGCAGCGGCTCGCCGGGTCCCGCACCGTGCGCAGCGCCGGGACGCCCGCCTTGGCGCGGACCGTGCGGCGAGCGGAGGGTCGGGCGCTCGCGCGGTCGGCATCGCGGTCGACATCGCGGCGCCGACGCCGGCGCCCGGGCAGCTCGGAGACCTTGTGTGCGGCGGGCTCGGACAGATCCACGCGCGTGAGCAGCCCGTGCGGGCCGCACGGCGATCCAGGCCGTAGACGTCATACGGCGAACCACGCGTGATTCCGGTCAGGAACTGACCGGAATCACGCGAGACTGGGGCCATGGCGAACACCAGTTCACGGACGCTGCGGCTGCTGTCGCTGCTGCAGATCCATCACTACTGGCCGGGCGCCGAACTGGCGGATCGGCTGGGGGTCTCGGTGCGCACGCTGCGGCGCGACGTCGACCGGCTGCGCGAGCTGGGGTACCCGGTGCAGGCGCACCGCGGCGTCGACGGCGGCTACCAGCTCGCCGCGGGCGCCGCGCTGCCCCCACTGGTCGTCGACGACGAGGAGGCCGTCGCCCTCGCCGTCGGGCTGCAGGCCGCCGCCCAGGGTGCGGTCGCCGGTATCGAGGAGTCCTCGGTCCGCGCGCTCACCAAGGTCGTGCAGGTGATGCCGCCGCGGCTGCGGCGCCGGGTCGACGCGCTGCGCGCGATGACCGTGCCCGCGGTGTGGGGCAGCACCGGCAGGACCATCGACCCCGGGATTCTCACCGCGGTCGCGCAGGCCTGCCGGGACACCGAACGGCTGCAGTTCTCCTACACCGCCCACGGCGGCGAGCAGACCGCCCGCCACGTCGAGCCCCATCGGCTGGTCTCGTTCGGGCGCCGCTGGTACCTCGTCGCCTACGACCTCGCCCGCCACGACTGGCGCAGCTTCCGGCTCGACCGCCTCGCCGAACCACGCAGTACCGGGGCGCGGTTCCGCACCCGCGAGCTGCCCGCCGAGGACGCCGCGGCGTTCGTCCGGGCCGGGATCGGCAACATCCCGGCCCCGTACACCGTCGAGGCGCTGCTGCACGCCCCGGCCGCGGCCGTCCGCGGCCGGGTCGGCCGGTGGGCCACGATCCAGGAGGTCGACGACCGGCGGTGCCTGCTGCGGATGACCACGGACTCCCTGGACTGGCCGGCCATGGCCCTCGGCTCGGTGGGCGCCGACTTCGAGGTGCTCTCCCCGCCCGAGCTGGTCGCCCACATCCGCGAGTGGGCCGGCAGGTTCAGCCGTGCCACCGCGTCGGACAGCTCCGTGTGACCACGCCCGGCGCGGCGGCGGGCGGGATCGAGCCGTGCCCGGGTTCGCCGATCCGCACGTGGCGGCGGATCGGGCCGGGCCCCGGACGTCGTGGTTTCGGCGGACCCGAGGCGGCCGGCACGGTTCCTCCGGCGAGGAGCCGACGGTGCCGGATCAGACCAGCGGGCTGGCGGCCAACACCCGCACCGCCTCGGCCACCGCGGCGCGCCGGGCCACCCGGACCGCGGTCTCGATGGGGCGCAGCGCCTCCCGGCGCGCGGTCGCCGCGGACGCCGACAGCGCGCCCCCCGGCTCGTCGACCGAAGCCGCGGCGAGGATGGCCTCCACCTCATCGGCGTGCTGCAGCACCCGCAGGGCCTGGCCGGGCATGCCCGCCGGCCACAGCGACTTCGGCCGCGCGCGCAGCGCCGCGGCGATCTCCTCGCGGACCCCGGGCCGGTGCCGGGCGACCCCGAGGGAGGTCAGCACCGACGCCGACTGGCGGACCTGGTCACGCAGCTCCTGCTCGGCCTGGTTGAGCGCGATGAACTCCTGAGGCGGGCCCGGCTCGGGCACCGGGTACACCGTCCAGCGCAGCACACCGTCGGCGACGGTCGTCGGGACGACCCCCAACCCGGCGTCGACGAACAGGACGCCCTCACCGGCCGTGGTCGCCTCCCGGCTGAACAGCCCGGGCCCGGGCAGGCCACGGACGTCACCGGGCACGGGCAGCACCAGCCGGGCCTGGCCGCGCGGGGCGGCCCGGCGCAGGGCGGCGAGCAGGAACGTCACCGAGGACACCGGTGCGCCGGGGGCGGGCAGGTCCGTGGCGTCGGCGGTCATGGCGTCGGCGGCCAGCACGTCGTGTGCCTCGGCCCATGGCCCGAGTGCGTCGAGGACGTCGTCGGGCGCCGCGGACCCGGCCAGCCAGGCCGAGGTCCAGACCGTCAGGGTCGCTGAGGGACAGGACACGGCCGCAAGGCTAGCTACGTACTCAGGCGCTGGCACTCCTTCCGTGAGGGTGACACGCCGACACGTTCCGTAAGCCCAGGTCGCCGACGGGGTCCGTTGCGTCACAACGGTCCCGGGCGCGTGTCGGTGCGTCCCGTCGGGTCACGCGCGCGGTACAACGCCCGGATGGCCGTCCGCCCGAACGCCTTCCGCCCGCACGACTACGCCGGGGCCTTCACCGCCGACGGGAAACGGGTCACGGTCCGCAAGGAGGTGCCGCAGGTTCCCGCCGAACCGGGACTGGTCGTGGAGGACGCGGCCAGCGGCTTCTGCGGCGCGGTGGTGAAGATCGACATCCGCGAGGTGACCCTGGAGGACCGGCACGGCCGCCGCCGGGTCTTCCCGCTGCTGCCGGCATCGTTCCTGTACGAGGGCAAGCCCGCGACGCTGGTCGTCCCACGCGCGGCGCCGAAGGCCCCGGCGCGCTCGGCCTCCGGCTCGGTCCGGGTGCAGGGACTGACGGCGCGGACCGCCCAGGCGAGCCGGATCTGGGTCGAGGGTGTGCACGACGCGGAGTTGATCGAGCGGGTCTGGGGCCACGATCTGCGCGTCGAGGGCATCGTCGTCGAACCCCTGCACGGCATGGACGACCTCGCCTCCGCCGTGCGGGAGTTCGCCCCCGGGCCCCGTCATCGCCTCGGGGTGCTGGTCGACCATCTGGTCGAGGGGTCCAAGGAGACGCGCGCCGCGCGGAGCGTCGCCGGGCCGCACGTGCTGGTGACCGGTCACCCCTACGTCGACGTGTGGGAGGCGGTGAAGCCGTCCGTGGTCGGGATCCGGGCCTGGCCGCAGATCCCGCGGGGCACCGACTGGAAGACCGGCGTGTGCGCAGCGCTGCGCTGGGGTGAGCCCGCGGACGGGGCCCGCCGCGTGCTCGGCGCGGTGCGCGACTTCCGGGACCTGGAGGCCCCGCTCATCGGCGCTGTCGAGCAGTTGATCGATTTCGTCACGGTGCCCGGCTGATCTCTGGCAGGATCGGTGCATGACCGCCGCGCTGATCTGGCTCATCGCCGGGATCGTGCTGGTCGTCACCGAGGTGCTGTCCGGCGAGTTCGTGCTGCTCATGTTGGGCGGCGGGGCGTTCGTCGCCGCAGGGGCCGCGTTGCTGGGCGCCGGCGTACTGCCCAGCGCGCTGATCTTCGGTGGGGCGTCGGTGCTGCTGCTGTTCGCGGTCCGCCCGGCGCTGCGCCGCCGGCTCGACCGCGCGATCGACTCCACGGCCATGCACTCCGACGCGCTGATCGGCAAGGAGGCCGTCGTGATCAGCCGGGTCGACGGCGACGGCGGCCGGGTCAAGATCGGCGGAGAGGTCTGGTCCGCCAAGGCCTACGACCACAGCCAGGTGATCGAACCGGGCCGGCGGGTCATGGTCATGGGCATCTCGGGGGCGACGGCTCTGGTGCTGGCCGAGCCGTGAACGCCCAGGGGTAGTGGGGTGAGCCGTGCCGCTGAGATCCAGCGGGCGGCGGCGGTGGCGGGGACGCCCGGACCGCGCGGAGGAACAGGGAGGGGATCTGCGTGACCGAGGGCACGGTGCTGCTCGTCGTCGTCGTCCTGATCGTGCTGCTGGTCGTGGTGTCCGTGGTCAAATCGGTGCAGATCATCCCGCAGGCCACGGCGGCGGTCATCGAGCGCCTGGGCCGCTACAAGACCACCCAGCCGCCGGGCCTGACGTTCCTGGTGCCGTTCATCGACAAGATCCGGGAACGGATCGACCTGCGCGAGCAGGTGGTCTCCTTCCCGCCGCAACCGGTGATCACCCAGGACAACCTGACGGTCAACATCGACACGGTCGTCTACTACCAGGTCACGGACCCGAAGGCCGCCGTCTACGAGATCTCCGACTACATCACCGGCGTCGAGCAGATCACGACGACGACGCTGCGCAACGTGGTCGGCGGGATGAGCCTCGAGGGCACCCTGACCTCCCGCGACCAGATCAACACGGTGCTGCGCGGCGAGCTGGACGAGGCCACCGGCCGCTGGGGCATCCGGGTCGCCCGGGTCGAGATCAAGGCCATCGACCCGCCGCCGTCGATCCAGGAGTCCATGGAGCGGCAGATGAAGGCCGACCGCGAGAAGCGCGCCATGATCCTCACCGCGGAGGGGCAGCGGGAGGCGGCGATCCGCAGCGCGGAGGGCCAGAAGCAGTCGCAGATCCTCACCGCGGAGGGCGCCAAGCAGGCGGCGATCCTCGACGCCGAGGCCGATCGGCAGTCGCGGATCCTGCGCGCCCAGGGCGACCGGGCGGCCCGCTACCTGCAGGCCCAAGGCCAGGCCAAGGCGATCGAGAAGGTGTTCGCCGCGATCAAGGCCGGCAAGCCGACGCCGGAGTTGCTGGCCTACCAGTACCTGCAGACGCTGCCGCAGATGGCGCAGGGCGACGCCAACAAGGTCTGGCTCGTGCCCAGTGACTTCGGCAAGGCCCTGGAGGGCTTCACCCGCATGCTCGGGGCGCCCGGCGACGACGGCGTGTTCCGGTTCCAGCCCAGCCCCTCCGACGACGGTGTGCGCACCCGCCCCGAGGACGACGACGAGGCGATCAAGGACTGGTTCGACACCTCGAGCGACCCGGAGATCGCCCGCCAGGTAGCCGACGCCGAGGCGCAGGCGCGCCAGGAGATCCCGGCGCTGGGCGAGCCTCCGGCGGCCATCGCGCCCCCGCGGGCGCCCCGTCCGGACACCGAGGAGACCGGCGGCCGGCCGGCGGCTCCGCAGGCCGAGCGGCCCGCCGGGGGACCGCCGCCCGCGGGGGAGCGGCCCGCCCCGCAGCAGGAGAGTGCCGTCCCGACGCCGCCGCGGGGGATCCCGCAGGTCCCCGAGGGCGGGCACGAGGGCCCGGCCCCGCGCCCGGGCTACCCCTCACCGCCGCCTCCGCGCTAGCCCGCGACGCCGCCGGGTGCCGCCGCCCGGTGGCGTGCGTTCGCAGACGGTGTCTAGGACAGGGTGAAACCGAAGGGGAGTTCGAGGCGGTGGCGGCGCAGCAGGTCGGCGTCGGCCAGCAACTCGCGGGTCGGCCCGTCGGCCACGACGACGCCGTCGTCGAGCACCACGCTGCGCGGACACAGCTGCAGGGCGTACGGCAGGTCGTGGGTGACCATCAGCATCGTCCGTCCGAGCCCGAGCAACACCTCGGCCAGTTCCCGGCGGGCCACCGGGTCGAGGTTCGACGAGGGCTCGTCGAGCACCAGGATCTCCGGCTCGCAGGCCAGCACCGTGGCCAGCGCGACCCGCCGCCGCTGCCCGCCGGACAGGTGCAGCGGCGACCGGTCGGCGTGCTCGGCCATGCCGACGGCGTCCAGCGCCGCCCGCACCCGTTCGCGCAGCTCCGGGCCCTGCACCCCGAAGTTCGCGGGCCCGAAGGCGACATCCTCGCCGACCGTCGGCATGAACAGCTGGTCGTCGGGGTCCTGGAAGACGATCCCGACCCGGCGGCGGATCTCGTGCAGGTTCGGTTTGGCCACCGCCAGCCCGCCGACCTCGACCGAGCCGTGCCCGGCGCTGAGGATGCCGTTGAGGTGCAGCACCAGCGTCGTCTTGCCGGCACCGTTCGGGCCGAGAAGGGCCACCCGTTCGCCGGGCTCGATGCGCAGGTCCACCCCGTAGAGCGCCTGATGGCCGTCGGGATAGGCGAAGGCCAGCTCGCGGATGTGCAGCGACGGAGCCCGCACGGCGGGGTCGGCGGGTGCGGTCTCGGACGTCTGCGGCATGGCGCTCATGTCATCACCCACCCGGTGACGGCCAGCACGAGGGCCACCCCGACCGGGGCGAGCCCGCGGGCCCAGTCCCGGCGAGTTGTGCGCGTGTCGGTCAGCTGCGGCATCTCCCCGGCCCACCCCCGCGACAGCATCGCCAGGTGCACCCGTTCGCCGCGTTCATAGGTCCGGACGAACAGGCTGCCGACTCCGCGGGCGGTGGCCCCGACCTGCCAGAGGAAACGGGGGTCATGGCCCCGGGCGATCCGGGCGAGCCGCATCCGGCGGGCCTCGGCGGCGATGACGTCGGCGTAGCGGAGCATCAAGGTCGCGATGGTGGTCACCATGGGCGGGGTGTGCAGCCGCTGCAGCCCGAGCAGGACGTCGCGCAGCGGGGTCGTCGCGGCGAGGGTGAGCGAGGTCAGCACACCGAGGGTGCCCTTGATCAGGATGTTCCACGCGCCGAGCAGTCCGGCTTCGGAGAGCGACAGGCCCAGCCATTCGATGCGCGGGTCGGGGCCGGTGAACGGCAGCAGCACGGCGAGCACCACGAACGGCGCCTCGATCAGCGACCGCCGCGCGATCCAGCCCGGTGGGATCCGCGCGACCCACCAGACCGCGGCGAGCAGCAGCAGGTAGCCGCCGAAGACCGGGAAGGCCTCGCGCGGGGTGGCGACGACGCAGAGCACCCCGAGGAACGCGGCGACGATCTTGACCTCGGCCGGTAGCCGATGCGCGGCGGAGGTGCCGGGCAGGTACAGCGGGTGCGCGTGACCGGCGCCCACGCCGGCCTCAGCGCTCCGCGCTGTCGCCGGGTCGGCGCCGCCGCAGCAGCCAGAACAGGCCGCCGGCCACCACGAGGGTGCCGACCACGCCGATGACCCCGGCCAGCCCGACGGTCCCGTCCCGGCCTGCGACGGTGTAGTCCGCGAGCGGGCTGGAGCCGAGGGCGTGGTCCTGCGCGTTCTGCGCGATGCAGGTGCCCTCCAGTTGCTCGCCGGCCTCGGTCTCGGTCACCTGGCAGCCGTTGAGCGTGACGCTGTCCAGACCATCGGGGTCGGGACTGGCGAAGTAGGACAGCCCGCCGGCGACGAGCAGGGCCACCACGAGGAAACCGAGGAGGAAGCCGGCCTGCCGGCGACCGGCACCGGTCGGAGCGGGGCGGTTCACGACGCGCTCCCTCGGGTGGTGGCCTCGGTGCTGTCGGTGCTGTCGGTGCTGTCGGTGCTGTCGGTGCTGTCGGGGCTACCGGACGGCTCGGGATGTGGCCCGGCGCGGCGCAGTTCCAGTTTCGCCGGCGACCCGGCCAGGAGGTGGACCAGATCGGGCCGGACGGCCGCGACCGCGCCGACCGTCGCCGCGGTGATGATCCCCTCGCCGATGCCGATCAGCGCGTGCAGGCCGACCATCAAGGCGAAGACCGTGGTCAGCGAGGCTCCGCCGGCACCGCCGATCGCGTACTGCAGGACGAAGCCCAGGGAGGCGACCACGGTGTTGACGAGCGCCGCGATGAAGGCGGTCGTGAGCAGGCCGGGCCGGCTGCGACGGGCGAACCGGCGCAGCAGCACGGCGACCGCGTAGCCCGTCCAGACGCCGATGATCGCCATGTTGACGATGTTGGTGCCCAGCGCGGTCAACCCGCCGTCGGCGAACCACAGTGCCTGCACGGCGAGCACGATGGCGATGGAGATCATGCCCACCCACGGCCCGACCAGGATCGCGACCAGGGCTCCACCGAGGAGGTGGCCGCTGGCACCCGGCAGGATCGGGAAGTTGATCATCTGGACAGCGAACACGAACGCCGTGACCAGCCCGGCCATCGGTGCGCTGCGGTCGTCCAGGTCGGCTCGGGCCCGGGTGACGGCGATGGCCAGCCCGATCACCGCGACGGCGCCGAACGCCAACGACGTCGGCGCGTTCACCAACCCGTCGCTCATGTGCATGGCGAGAACCATGCGCCACTCCTCTCGCCCGAGCGCCCACTCGGCGGGTGGGCCGACGGGTGCATTAAACGCGAGGCATGAGCAATCGCAAAGCTCTAGCGACAAGTCGAGGCGGGGCGGGCCGGGGTGCGGGACGGCCCCGCACCCCGGCGGACCCGCATCAGGTGGCCAGGCCGATGGCCACGTACTTGATCTCCAGGAACTCCTCGATGCCGACCTTGCCGCCCTCGCGGCCGATCCCGGACTGCTTGACCCCGCCGAACGGCGCCGCCGGGTTGGACACCAGGCCGGTGTTGAGCCCGACCATCCCGCTCTCCAGCCGCGCGGCGACCCGCAGCGCCCGGTTCACGTCCTGGGTGTACTGGTAGTTGACCAGGCCGAACTCGGTGCCGTTGGCCATAGCCAGCGCGTCCTCCTCGTCCTCGAACGTGATGATCGGCGCGACCGGGCCGAAGATCTCCTCACGCTGCAGCCGGGCGTCGCGCGGGACGTCGGCGAGGACGGTCGGCTGGTAGAAGTAGCCCGGCCCGTCCTGCGGCTTGCCCCCGACCAGCACCTTCGCCCCGCGCTCGACCGCGTCGGCGACGAGCTCGGCCACCTTGTCCCGGCCCTTGGCGTTGATCAGCGGGCCGACCTGGACGCCGTCCTCGGTGCCCCGGCCGACCTTGAGCGCACCCATCCTCTCGGCCAGGCGTTCGGCGAACTCGCCGGCGACCGAGCTGTGCACCAGGAAGCGGTTCGCCGCGGTGCACGCCTCGCCCATGTTGCGCATCTTCGCGATCATCGCGCCCTCGAGTGCGGCATCGAGGTCGGCGTCGTCGAACACGATGAACGCGGCGTTGCCGCCGAGCTCCATCGAGGTCCGCAGCACGTTGTCGGAGGCCTGCTGCAGCAGGATCTTGCCGATCGGGGTCGAGCCGGTGAAGGACAGCTTGCGCGTCCGCCCGTCCCGGATCACGGGCTCCATGACACCACCGGAGTTGCTGGTGGTGATGATGTTGAGCGCCCCGTCGGGCAGCCCGGCCTCCTGCAGGATCCCGCCCAGGGCCAGCATCGACAGCGGGGTCTCGGAGGCCGGTTTGATCACGCTCGCGCAGCCGGCCGCGACCGCCGGGCCGATCTTGCGGGTCCCCATGGCCAGCGGGAAGTTCCACGGCGTGATGAACGCGCTCACCCCGACGGGCTGGCGCATCACCATGAACCGGCTGGCGCCGTTGGGGGCGGTCGCGTAGTCGCCGCCGATGCGCACCGCCTCCTCGGCGAACCAGCGGAAGAACTCGGCCGCGTAGGTGATCTCGGCCGTCGACTCCGCGATGGGTTTGCCCATCTCCAGGGTCATCAGCAGGGAGAGGTCGTCGATCCGGTCCATGATCATCTCGAAGGACCGGCGCAGGATCTCCCCGCGCTCGCGCGGCGCCATGGCCGCGAACGAGGGCTGCACGGCGTCCGCGGCGGCCAGCGCGGCCAGCCCGTCGTCCACCCCGGCGTCCGCGACCTCGCACAGCGCCTTGCCGGTGGCGGGGTCCTCCACCGGGAAGGTCTTGCCCGACTCCGCCGGGCGCCAGGAGCCACCGATGAACAGATCCTTCTGGACGGCGTCGAGAACGGCCTGTTCGCGATCGGGATTCGTCATGATCTGGATGTTCCCACCGGTGAGCACGGTGATGCATGGTCTGTGTCCCAGGATGAGGCTGTCGATCGCCGGACGGTTGTGCAGGATGGGGCCGTGACGGAAACCCTGACCAGGCTGCCCACCCTGGTACCTCCCCCCGTCGAGCTCCCGGAACGGGCCGCCGCCCTGCGGGCCGACGTTCGCGCCTTCCTCGCCGAGGAGCGAGCCGCGCAGCGCTGGCATCCGCGGGCCGACGTCTGGCTGTCCGGCTGGGACGAGCGGTTCTCCAAGGAACTCGCGCGACGCGGCTGGCTGGGCATGACGATCCCGACCGAGTACGGCGGCCACGGCGCGTCCCCGCTGGACCGCTACGTGGTGACCGAGGAACTGCTGGCCGCGGGAGCGCCGGTGGCCGCGCACTGGGTCGCCGACCGGCAGATCGGGCCCTCGCTGATGCGCTTCGGCACCGAGGAGCAGCGGCAGAAGTTCCTGCCCGGCATCGCACGGGGCGAGGTGTACTTCGGCATCGGGATGAGCGAGCCCGACTCCGGCTCCGACCTCGCCTCGGTGCGGACCCGCGCCGAGCGCGTCGACGGCGGCTGGGAGCTGACCGGGACGAAGGTGTGGACCTCGGGCGCACACCACGCGCACGCGTTCTTCGCCCTGGCCCGCAGCGCTCCGCGCGACGAGAACAACCGGCACGCCGGGCTCAGCCAGTTCATCGTCGAGCTCGACGCGCCGGGCGTGACGATCCGGCCGATCCCGCTGCTGACCGGCGCGCACCACTTCAACGAGGTGGTGTTCGACAAGGTCTTCATCCCGGACTCGATGGTCCTCGGGGAGATCGGTGCCGGCTGGCACCAGGTGACCAGCGAGCTGGCCTTCGAGCGCAGCGGACCGGAGCGGTTCCTGTCCACGTTCCCGCTGCTGCAGGCCCTCGTCGCCCAGATCGCCGGGACGGATCTGGACGCCGAAGGGTCGCTTGCGGGCCCGAGCATCGACGCCGGGCGCCGCCGCGACCTCGGCGGGCTGGTCTCGCGGCTGTGGACGCTGCGCCGGATGTCGCTGGCGGTGGCCGGCTCCCTGGAGTCCGGGCACGCGCCGGAGCTGGCCGCGGCCGTGGTCAAGGACCTCGGCACCCGGTTCGAGAACGAGATCATCGACGCGGCCCGGCTGCTGGTCGCGATCCCACCCGACCCGGGGGCCGAGCACGGCTACGCGCGGCTGCTCGCCGACGCGGTGCTGCACGCGCCCGGGTTCACCCTGCGCGGTGGGACGAACGAGGTGCTGCGCGGGATCGTGGCACGGGGAATGGGGCTGCGATGAGTGACAACGCCGAACTGGTCGAGCTGGCGGAGTCGATCTTCGCCGACGCTCGCTCCACCGCGTCGGAGTCCGAGTCCGGACTCGACGCCGGGCTGTGGAAGACCCTCGAGGAGACCGGGCTGGCCCGGCTCACACTGCCCGAGGCGGCCGGGGGCAGCGACGGAACGCTGACCGACGCCGCCGCGGTGCTGTCCATGGCCGGCGCCTACGCCGCCCGGATCCCGCTGGTCGAGACCGACCTGCTCGCGGGCTGGCTGGCCCACGCCGCGGGCCTGGAGACGCCGTCCGGGCCGCTGACCGCGGTCGCGGCCGACCTGACGGTCACGCCGTCCGGCGAGGCGGGCGCCGCCGGGGCCCGGGTGACGGGCCTGCTGGCCCGGGTGCCGTGGGCACGGTCCGCGGCGGCGATCGTGGTGCTCAGCGGCGACCACGTGCTCGTGCTGGACCGGGCGGCGGTGACGGTCACCGAGGGGGTCAACCTCGCCGAGGAACCGCGCGACACCGTCACGGTCGACACCGGCCTCGACAGCGGCGCGGTCGGCACCGCCCCGGCCGGGGCCGCCGCCGAGTTCCGGCTCCGCGCCGCCCTCGGCCGGGCGCTGCTGCTGGCCGGGGCGGCCCGCGGGGCACTCGCGGAGTCCGTGCGCTACGCCGGGGAGCGGGTCCAGTTCGGGCGGCCGATCGGCCGGTTCCAGGCCGTCCAGCAGCAACTGGCCCTCGCCGCGGCCGAGGTGGCCGCGGCCGCCGCGGCCACCGACGCCGCGGCCCGGACCGCCGCCGTCGACGGGTTCGGCGCCGCCTCGACCGCGTTCGCCGTCGCCGCCGCCAAGGCCCGCGCCGGGGAGGCCGCCGGGCAGGTCGCCCGGATCGCGCACCAGGTGCACGGCGCGATCGGCTTCACCCGCGAACACCACCTGCGCCTGGTCACCACCCGGCTGTGGTCCTGGCGCGACGAGGACGGCAGCGACGCCCAGTGGAACGACGAGATCGGCGCTCGCGTGCTGGCCGCCGGCCCCGACGGCCTCTGGCCCCTGGTGACGGGCACCCCGTAACCCCGTTCCGCGCTGCCCCGCAACCCCGCTCCGTGAGGGAGACGGGGCGCGGGGCGGTGCGGGGTCACGGCGCGATCGCGGTCGCCTCGATCTCGATGAGCATCTCGGGGAAGGCGAGCCGGGCACCGGCGTCGATACGCACATCTGCATAGCCTCATCGCCGGTGGTGTCACCGCCGAACGCACGACCCGGCGGCGGCCCCCGGGGGTCAGGAGGGGCGGGCCGCTCCGATCTTGCGGAAGTCCCAGCTGGTGATCTTGTCCGGGCGCAGCCGCAACCACGCGTGCTTGCCGTCGTGGAACACCTGCCCGCCGGTGTACCGGTCGGCGAACAGTTGCTCGGGTGCGGTCAGCTCGTCGTCCGGCTCGCCGGTGCGCGGTACCTCGCCGACCACCTCGACGCGGCCGCGCAGCTCCACGCCGCGCAGCTCGTCGTACTGCTCACCGGCGTCGACGACCACCGCGATCCGCGGGTCGCGCGCCAGGTCGGTCCAGCGCTGGCTGCGCGACAGCGAGGTCAGCCACAGCGCCGAGCCGTCCCAGGCGTACCAGAGCGGCGTGGCGTGCGGCCCGTTCGTGCCGTTGGTCGCGACCCGGCAGGTGCGCTGTTCGGCGAGGAAGGCGTCGACCTCGTCGGGGGTCATGGCGATGGCGCGGGCGCGCCGCTGTTCCTTCATGACCCGGACGCTAGCGAGGAGCGTCAGCCCCACAACCGGGCGGTCGCGATCCGGGCGCCTTCCGACAGCGCACGGAACTTCTCCCACACGACGGTCGGGTGCACCTCCGGATGGAACGACGCGCGGGAGGAGAAGCCGCAGTCGGCGCCCGCGATGACGTTCTCCTTCCCCACCAGACCCGCGTACGTGACGATCTGGTCGGCGATCAGCTCCGGGTGCTCGACGTAGTTGCTGGCGTGCCCGAGCAGTCCCGGGATGAGGATCTTGCCCTCGGGCAGCGGGAGGTCCTCCCAGACCCGCCACTCGTGCTGGTGGCGCGGGTTGGCCACCTCGAACGAGTACGCCCCCGCATTGATCTCGAGCATCAGCGGGGCGATCTCGCCGAAGGGCAGGTCGTGGATGCGCGGGCCGTGGTTGAGCCCGTAGCAGGTGTGCAGCCGGATCTTCTCGGTCGGGATCCCGCGCAGCGCGTGGTTGAGGATCTCGATGTGCTGCTCGGCGTCGCGCCGGCGCTGCTCGGGGGTGGTGGCCGGGTTCTCGCTCAGGTACTCGATCAGCCACGGGTCGTCGACCTGCAGCAGGAAGCCGGCGTCGATGATCGCCAGGTACTCCTCGCGCAGTGCCTCCGCGACGGCGGACAGGTACTCGCCGTAGCTGTCGTAGTACTCGTTGCGCCCGAAGCCGCTGGGGCTGGTCGAGGGCAGGAACGCCTCGGTGACCTCGTGCCCCTCCAGCGCCGCGCGCAGGTTCGCGATGTCGATCTGCAACTGCTCGTGGCCGACGTAGGACACGGGCCCGGTGCAGACCATCGTCGTCATCGGCGAGACGGTCTCCTTGTACTTGCCCAGGTAACCCGCGTAGTAGTCCGGGAACCGGTCGATCTCCACCTGCCACGACGGCGGCATCAGCTTCTCACCGGTGCGCCCGTCGAACCCGGCGAGCCGGTCCTTGACGTAGGTCAGGAAGCTGACCTTGCTCATCTCGCCGTCGGTGACGATGTCCAGTCCGGCCTCGACCTGCTCGCGCACCACGTCGGCGACCGCGTTCGTGATCTGCTTGGCGAACCCGTCGACGTCGTAGGCCCGCCCGTGCTCCTTCTCGCGCATCGTGAGGAGCAGTTCGTGCGGCCGGGCCAGGCTGCCGACGTGGGTGCTGAGGATCCGGTCGCTGCTGCGCTGCATGGTCCCCGGACGCTAGGAGTGATCGTTCTCACGCGGAAGCTCGTCGTTCCGCTGTGACGAACGGGCCAGGTGGCCGGGCCCGACCGGGTGCCCGGGACACTGGAGGATGTGATCGACCCGGCTCCGCCGCCGCTCGCGTCCGACGCGCTCGCCGCGTTCCTGGCCGACGAGGACCGCCCGACCCCGTTCCTGGTCCTGGACCCCGACGTCGTTGCGGCCCGCTACGCCGAGCTGACCTGCGCATTCCCCGGCGCTGACGTGCTCTACGCGGTGAAGGCGTGCCCCGACCCGGCCGTCCTGGAGCGGCTCGTCGCCCTGGGCAGCGGGTTCGACGTGGCGAGCCTGCCGGAGGTGCGGCTGTGCCTGGCCGCGGGCGCGGACCCGGGCGCGCTGTGCTTCGGCAACCCGGCCCGGTCCCGGGCCGACCTCGCCGCGGCACACGCGGCCGGGGTGCGCCGGTTCGTGACCGACAGCCGCGAGGACCTGGCCGACCTGGCGGTGCACGCGCCCGACGCGGCGGTGCTGGTCCGGGTGCTCGTGGACGACGACGGGTCGGCCACCCCCTTCTTCGGCAAGTTCGGCGCCACCCCGGAGGAGGCCGTCGAACTGCTGCGGGCGGTGCGGGCCGCGGGCCTGCGCGTCGACGGCGTGACCTTCCATGTCGGCTCGCAGCAGACCCGGCCCGCCACCTTCCGCAGCGCGGTGCGGCTGGCGCTGCGGGTCGCCGGGGCGGCCGGGGTCCGCCGGCCCGTGCTGGACGTCGGGGGCGGGCTGCCGGTGCGCTACCGGTCGGCGGTGCTGCCGCCGGCGGCATTCGGGGCCGCGATCCGGGAGGCGGCCGACGCGGCGGTGCGCGCCGGGGTCGTGGAGCAGGTGCGGCTGGTGATCGAACCGGGCCGGGTGCTCGTCGCCGAGGCCGGGGTGCTGCGCACCCGGGTGCTGCGGGTCTCGCACCGGCCGGGTGTGGACCACCGCCGCTGGGTCTACCTGGACGCCGGCCGCTACCAGGGCCTCGCCGAGACCGAGAACGAGGCGATCGGCTACCCGCTGCGGGTGCCCGGCCGCAGCGGCCCCGTCGGCGCCGTCGTCCTCGCCGGCCCGACCTGCGACGGCGACGACGTGCTCTACCGGCGCACCCCCTATGCGCTGCCGCTCGCGCTGCGCGCCGGCGACGTCGTCGACGTGCTGCACGCCGGGGCGTACACCGCCAGCTACGCCTCGGTGGGGTTCAACGGGTTCGGGCCGCTGCCGGTGCATCTGGCCTCGTGAACGGCAAGGGTCGTCGGAACGGCGTCATCCGCGCACGGAGGTACCGTCGCGGCGTGCTGGACGCCATCGACCCGACCCCCGTACCGCCCGCCCCGCTGCCCGTCGGCCGGCACGTGCTCGCCGAGCTCACGGACGTCGACGCCGCCGTGCTGGACGACGTCGCGGCGCTGCGCGGCGCCCTGCACGACGCGCTGGGCGCGGCGGGGGCGCAGGTCCGGCAGATCGTCGCGGAGGCGTTCGCCCCGCAGGGTGCGACGGTCGTCGCGCTGCTCGCCGAGTCGCACGCGTCGGTGCACACCTGGCCCGAGTACGCCACCGCCCACGTGGACGTGTTCACCTGCGGGGACGCCGCCGATCCGGAGCTCGCGGTCCGGCTGCTGGCCGCGGCGCTGGGGGCGTCGGTCCGCCGCCTGGACGTGATCGAGCGGGGCGGGCCGGCCGCCGCGGTGACCGAGCCGATCAGCCCCGGGCTCACCCGACGGTGGGCGCTCGGGACCGTGCACCACCGGGCCACCACCCCGTACCAGCGGGTGCTCATCGCCGACACCGCGCACGGCGTCACCCTGTTCTGCGACGACGAGCGGCAGAGCGCCGAGGCGACCCAGCTGGTCTACCACGAGGCGTTGTTCGCGCCGGCCGCGCTGCTGGCCGCGCGCTGCGAGCGGGTGCTCGTGATCGGTTCGAGCGAGGGCGTGGTCAGCGAGATGGCCGTCGCCGCGGGCGCCACGCGGGTGGATCACGTCGACATCGACCCGGACTGCGTGCGCGCCTGCGCCGAGCACCTGCCCTACGGCTACACACCCGGCCGGCTGGCCGCCGCCGAGCGGCACGAGGGGCCGGTGCACGTGCACTACGGCGACGGCCGGGAGTTCGTGGAGCGGGCCGCCGGCCGGTACGACGTGATCGTCGTGGACCTGCCCGATGAACGGCCCGATGAGCCGGAGGCACAGCTCAACCGGCTCTACGCGGCGGACTTCCTGGCCGGCTGCGCGCAGCGGCTCACCGAGGGCGGGGTCGTCGTGTGCCAGGCCGGCAGCCCGGCGCTGTGGCGCGACGCGACGTTGCGGGCGGCCTGGCGGCGCTTCCACGACGTGTTCGGCCCGGGCGGAGTGGTGTACGCGGGCAGCGACGAGCACGAGTGGGCGTTCCTCGTCGGCTGCCCGGCCGCACCGGCCGACCCGGTGACCACCATGGTGGCCCGGCTGGCGACCCTGCCGGTGCCGCCCGCCACGATCGACGCCGCATGGCTGCGCACCCGCACGGTCCCGCCCGCCACGCTGCGCCGGGGGTTTGCCTCAGCTGCACGTCACGACGATGCCGGCGACGGCCGTCACGGCCGCAGCGCTATGTCGACGCCGCGACGGAGCCGCTCGCGTTGATCGTCGACGACATGCAGGGCGGGATCGTCGGCGTCGCGCTCGAGGTGGGCATCGAACCGACCGTCCGGCCCGCCATCGACCTCGGCCATCTGCCCGTCGTGGTCACCGACGCCTGCGGCAGCGGGAACGCCACGGCGGCCAAGAGGTCGGTGAGCGGCACGCTCACTGCTTCTCGTCGTAGCCGCCGACGACGCGGACCTGCATCGGGAACCGCACCGGGGACGCACCGAACAGCCGGCGCCCGGCCGTGTCCGCCGCCTCCTGCACCGCGGCGGCCGTGGCACCGGCGACCTCGGCCGGGCAGTGCAGCAGCACCTCGTCGTGCTGGAAGAACACCAGCTGGGCGAGGCTCCCGGTGCTCCGCAGCGCGTGGCGCAGCTCGGCCAGCAGCACCAGCGCCCACTCCGCGGCGGTGGCCTGCACGACGAAGTTGCGGGTGAACCGGCCGCGGGCGCGGGCCGCGGCGGGCTGCTCGTGCCCCGGCCGGGCGGGCGGGCAGGTCCGGCCCAGGTGCGAGCGGACGAGCCGGCCCTCCTCACCCGCGCGGGCCGCGTCCTCCACGTAGCCGACCGCCGCGGGGAAGCGCCGGCGCAGCCTCGCCAGCAGCACCCCGGCCCCACCCGAGGTCTGCCCGTACATCGCGGAGAGCAGCGCGAGCTTGGCCCGGGCCCGGTCACCGCCGAACAGGTCGGCGGCCAGCGCGGCGTAGAGGTCGCCGTCACCGGTGTTGCCGGCGTGGGCCAACCCCGCATCGCCCGCCAGCGCGGCCAGGATGCGGGGTTCGAGCTGCGCGGCGTCGGCCACGACCAGCCGCCAACCCGGGTCGGCGCGCACCGCCGCCCGGACCGCCCGCGGGATCTGCAGGGCCCCGCCGCCGCGGGTGGCCCAGCGGCCCGACACGACCCCGCCGACCACGTACTCCGGGCGGAAGCGGCCGTCACGGACCCAGGTCCGCAGCCACGACCACCCGTGCGCGGAGTGCAGCCGAGCCAGTTCCTTGTAGGCCAGCAGTGGCCCGACAGCCGGATGGTCGATCGTGCGCAGGACCCACGCCCGGGTGGTCTCCAGCTCGTGCCCGGCACGGGCGAACGCGCGCAGCAGCTCGGCCGGGGAATCGGGATTGACCGGGCGCCCGAACGCCACGCCGATCTCGTCGGCGAGCGCGGCGAGCCGCGCCGGGCGGCCACCGGGCAGCGGGCGGGGACCGAGCAGCTCGGTGAGCAGGCGGTCGTGCACGTCGGCCCGCCACGGCAACCCGTGTGCGGTCATCTCCTCGGCGACGAGCGCCCCGGCCGACTCGGCGGCGGCGAGCAGCCGCAGTCCCGGACCGAACGCGTCGAGGCGCCGCTGCTGGCCCGCGTGCACCGCGACGAGCGTGGCCAGCGGATCGGAGTCCGGGTCGGCGGGCTGCGCGGCGAACAGCGCGGGCGGGGCTCCGTCGTCGTCCTCCTCCAAGGCCGGGTCGGGCGCGGGTGGACGGCCCGCCAGCCGGGCCGCCGCGGCCGCGATCCCGTGCGGCTCACCGGAACGGCCCTCGGCGCCGACGAGCAGTCCCTCGACCAGCTCGACATCGTGGCAGCGTGCGACGTCCGCGCCCGCGCGCAGCAGCCGCCGGTAGGTCCGCGCCGAGCGCCACACCCAGCGGACCGCCTCGCCGCCGCGCCGGGCGTCGTCCTCGATCGCGCGCACGGCCGCGGCGAGGTCGGGAACCGGTTGCGCCGCAGCCAACGGGGTGCCGTCCTCGGCCAGCCGTTGCCAGCGGGCCGCACCGGCCCAGCGGCCCGGCCGGTCCGTGCCGTCCGGGCGATCGGCACCGTCGGGGTGACGCGAGCCGACCGGGACGGAACCGGGCCCAGGCTCCAGTGCGATCCTCACCGCCGGACCGCGGCCACCTTCCGCCGGCGGCCCAACCCGTCGAGCGCCCCCGGCGGCAGGCCGGCCAGCAGCCCCCGCTGCGGCACCCCGCGGATCTCCTCCGGGCCGGCGCCGACCTCGGCCAGCACGTCGTTCGCGGCGAGCACGCCGGACATCGCCGCGCGTTCCATCAGCCCGGACAGGTAGGGCAGCTCGACGAAGTCGCCCGCCACCCGCACCCCGCGGGCGTCGGTGCGCACGCCGGGCCGCCGGCCGGCGCCGCCCGGTGGGAACGCCGGGGCGGTGGCCTCGAGGCGCTGCTGCAGGTGCACCACGGGCGCCCGGGTGGTCTCCGGCCAGAGCGAGCCCAGCTCGGCGCGCATCCGGGCGGTGGCCGTGCCGGCGTCGGGTGCGTCGCACGAGTAGGAGTGCAGCTCCACGATCGACCCGCCGGTGCGCGCCGCCCACTGCGCCGAGGGCCGCTCGAGCCGCGAGTAGACCGTGATCGAGTCGAGCGTCGGCTCCCCGCTGACGGCGCTGAACGTCGCCCGCTCGGCCCCGACGTCGGTACCCAGCCACAGCCGGGTGACCGCGAACGGTGGCGCCACCTGCAGGGCCCGGCTCTGCGCGGCCAACCGGGGCGCGGCCGCCGCGGCCGCGGGCGAGGCGGCGAACAGCCGCCGCAGCGCGCCCGGATCGAGCGCCAGCACGACGTGCCGGGTGGACAGCTCGCTGCCGTCGGCCAGGACGAGCCGCCAGCGGTGCCCGTCGGCGGGGACGAGCGACTCACACGCCGCGCCGGTGCGGACCGTGGCGCCGTGCCCGCGCAGGTACCGGACGAACGGGTCCCAGATGCCGGTCAGGTAGTCGGTGCCCGGCGCGTCGAAGCCGATGCCCTCGGGGTTGCCGAGGAAGTAGTAATGGAACATCGCGACGAGCTCGCCGGCCGAGAGGTGGTCGGGGTTGCAGAAGAAGGACCGGGCGAACGCCTCGAACAGCATGGCCTGGGCCCGGCCGGGCAGGCCCAGCCCGGCCAGGAACTCCCCGGCGGTCATCGTGTCGAGCGCCGCGGTGGTGCGCTCGCGGTCGTAGCACAGCAGCTCGGTGCCCAGCGCGGCGTCGGCGCCGCCCAGGTCACGCAGGCGCAGGCTCGGGGAGCGGGCGAACAGGGCGACCAGGTTGAGCGGCGGCGCGGCGGGCAGCCCGGTCAGGTCCTCGGCGGGCCAGCGCCGCGAGATGACCGGGTAGCCGCCGACCGGGCGCAGGAAGGACAGCTCCGGGTCGATCCGGCGCAGGATCGCCCGCCAGGTGTAGTAGTGCCGGAAGAACGCGTGGAAACCGTGCTCGACGACCTGCTCGGTGCCGTCGGGCAGCGTGTGCGGCCACGCTCCGAGCCGGCCGCCGAGGGTGGGAGCGGCCTCCAGCAGCGTCACCGCCGCCCCGCGCTCGGCCAGCACGGTCGCCGCGCTCACCCCGGCGACCCCGGCACCGACGACGACCGCCTCGGTCCCGGCCGGCACCGCCCGTGGCCTCCCCGGCTCCGACGGGACGAGCACCCGCGGCCGCATCCGCAGCGGGGCGGCCCGGCTGCTCAGGTCCCGTCTCACGGCCCGAGCCTAAGGGGGTACCCCGACACGGCGCGCGGGGCGACCCCCGGCTCGGCGGGTCGCCGCGGACGGGCGGCGCCGGGGCGGCCCGGCGCCGGAAGGGAGATCGAGATGGCGGTCGACGTCGGACGGTTCGGGATCTGGCGGCATGCGGACGGGCTCGATCCGGAGCTCGCGGTGCAGGTGGAACGACTCGGCTACAGCGCGATCTGGATCGGTGGCTCGCCTCCTGGGGATCTGCGGCTGGCCGAGGACCTGCTGGAGGCCACCGACCGGCTCGTGATCGCCACCGGCATCATCAACATCTGGCAGGTACCGGCCGCCGAGGCCGCCGCGTCCTACAAGCGGATCGCCACCGAGTACCCCGACCGGTTCCTGCTCGGCATCGGGATCGGGCACCCGGAGGCGTCGGGGGAGCGGTACCGGCGCCCGTACGAGACCGTTGTCGCGTACCTCGACGAGCTCGACGCCCACGGCGTGCCGGTCGAGGGCCGGGTGCTCGCCGCGCTGGGCCCGAGGATGCTGCGGCTCGCCGCGGAGCGGACGGCGGGCGCGCACCCGTACCTGACCACCCCCGCGCACACGCGGGAGGCTCGGGAGATCCTCGGCGAGGGCCCGTTGCTCGCTCCCGAGCAGAAGGTCGTGCTGAGCACCGACCCCGAGTACGCGCGCTCGATCGCCCGCCCGGTCGTGCAGCGTCCGTACCTGCAGCTGGTGAACTACCGGCGCAACCTGCTGCGGCTGGGGTTCACCGAGGCCGATCTGGACTCCGCGAGCGACGCCGTGATCGACGCGCTGGTGGCGCACGGGGACGCGGCCACCGTCGCCGCCCGCATCGTCGAGCACGTCGACGCGGGCGCCTCCCACGTCTGCGCGCAGGTCCTCACCGGGACCGACGCGGACCCGGCGCCTGCCCTGCGTGAGCTGGCCGGGGCACTCGGCCTGACCTGAGGCCGGCCCCGGGGCGGCCTCACCCCCGGTCGGCGGGGTGCATCTGGGGTCCGGTGATGCCGCAGTGGGCGCACCGCTCGATCGGGACCCGACCGCCGTCGGGAGCGGGCCGGGCGAGGTCCGCCGTGCGGACCATCGTGAAGGCCAGCACGGACGCCAGCGCCAGCAGCCCGGCACCGATGGCCATCGCCGTGTCGAACCCGGCGTCGAAGGCGGCCGGGTCGGTGTAGTCGGCGTTGTCGATCCCGGCCAGCCCCGGGACGAGGGCGACGGCCAGCAGCCCGCCCGCGCGGGCGATCGCGTTGTTCACCCCGGACGCGGCCCCGGCGTACCGGTCGGCTGCGGCGTCGAGCACGGTCGACGTGAGCGGGGCGACGGTCAGCGTCAGCCCGGCGCCGAACACCAGGACCGCGGGCAGCACGTCCAGCCACCAGCTCGCCTCCGGGCCGATCCGCCGCATGAGCAGCAGGCCGCAGGCGCTGATCAACGGGCCGATCGTCAACGGCAGGCGGGGACCGATCCGTTGGGCCAGGGCTCCGGCCCGTGCCGAGAACAGCAGCATGAGCGCGGTGACCGGGAGCAGCGCGGTGCCCGCTGCCAGCGGGCTGAACCCGGCCACGGTCTGCAGTTGCAGCACCAGCAGCACGAACACCATCCCCAGCGCCGCGTAGATCAGCAGCGTGGCCGCGTTCGCCGCGGTGAACAGCCGGTTCCGGAACAGGTCCGGGGGCACCAGCGGGTGCGGCGAGCGGCGCTCCACGAACCCGAACGCGATCAGCGCCGCGATGCCCACGGCCAGCCCGGTGAGCACCGCCGGGGTCGGGCCGTGCCCGCCCAGGTCGGTGAGCGACCAGGTCAGCGTGCCCAGTCCGAGCACCGCCAGCGCGGTCCCGGCGACGTCCAGGCCCGGCACCGCGTCCGGGTCGCGGGTCTCGGGCACGTGCCGCAGCGCCACCACGATCACCACGGCGGCGAGGGGGAGGTTGAGCAGGAACACCGCCCGCCAGCTCCACTCCACGAGCCAGCCGCCGACGAACGGCCCGACGGCGCCCGCGATCCCGCCCAGCCCCGACCACGCCCCGACCGCCGCCGCCCGGTCGGGGCCGTGGAACGACGCCGAGATGATCGCGAGGCTGCCGGGGGTCAGCAGCGCCCCGCCGACGCCCTGCAGCGCACGGGCGGCGACCAGCGTCTCGATGTTCGGGGCGAGCCCGCAGACCAGGGATGCGACCGCGAACCAGACGACGCCGAGCAGGAACACCCGGCGGCGGCCGAAGCGGTCGCCGAGCGAGCCGCCGAGCAGGATCAGCGAAGCCAGGGTGAGGGTGTAGGCGTTGACGGTCCACTGCAGGCCGGTGAACCCGGCGTCCAGGTCCACGCCGATCTGGGGCAGTGCGATGTTCACCACGGTCGCGTCGAGCATCGCGAGGCTGGAGCCCAGCACCGTCGTGAGCAGCACCCAGCGGGCAGCCGGCGTGCCCATGCGCAGGCCCCCGGAGTTCACCTCGGTCACGGCCCCCTCCTCGCCCGGGCGACGCGCCCAGGGTAGGCCCGCGCGGCCGTCCCGCGGCTCCCGCGCGGGTGCGGGCGGCGTGCATCGTGCGGGGGGTGTCCTCGTAGCCTCCGGGGCGTGCCGCCGCCGGCGGCCCGGGGAAGGGAACGGAATTGATCAACGTCTCGGCGAAGGACGCGGTGGGTCTCATCGAGCTGGACCGTCCGGAGCGGCGCAACGCCCTCGACGTCGAGCACTGCCGTGGGCTCGTCGACGCGATGACCGACCTGCTGGCCCAGGAGGTCCGGGCGGTCGTCGTCACGGGGGCGGGCAGCAGCTTCTGCTCCGGCGCGGACTTCGGCGAGGTCTACACCGACGGATTCCGCGACGCCCTCTACGCCGCGCTGCACGCGATCCACGACGCCCCGCTACCGGTGATCGCGGCCGTCAACGGTCCGGCGATCGGGGCCGGCACCCAGCTCGCGATCGCGTGCGACCTGCGGGTCGCCGCACCCGGCGCCGTGTTCGGGGTGCCGACCGCCCGGATCGGGCTGGCCGTCGACCCGTGGACGGTGCGCCGGCTGGCCCAGGTCGGCGGCGGGGGAACGGCGCGGTCGCTGCTGCTGGCCTGCGACCAGATCGGCGCCGAGCTCGCGCACGCCCGCGGCCTGGTCGACCGGCTCGGTGAGCGCGAGGACGCTCTCGCGCTGGCCCGCGAGCTGGCCACCCTGGCCCCGCTCACCCTGGCCTACAACAAGCTGACCCTGGACCGCACCGAGCTCGCCGAGGACGACCCGGCGCTGCTGGCCGCGTTCGAGGGCTGCTGGAGCAGTGAGGACCTGCGGGAGGGCCGGCGGGCCCGGGCCGAGAAGCGCAGCCCCCGGTTCAGCGGCCGCTGATCACCCGTCCGGGGCGGGGGCCGGACCGTGGCCGGGTCGCGGCGCGGCCGATCGGCCACCCTCCGCACCGTTCGGGCCGCGGTGTACGTGAGGGGGACAGCGATCCCGCTCACATCGGGGTGCGGGGGCGAACCCGGTGTGATCGCGCCGTCACCGTAAGGTCCCCTCGTCGTTGATCAGTTCAGGACTGCTGCGGGAGGACGCGGATGGGCTCACACAGGTGGCGAGGCGGGACTCGTCGGCCGCTCGCGGCTCGCGTCGCGGTGGTCGCGGGTCTGGCCGCGGTGGGCGGATCGGTGCTGGTCGGCATCGGTGTCGCCGAGCCGAGCCCGGCGCTGCCCGGGCTGCCGCCGGCCGCCGCGCTGCCCTCGGCCGATGTCCTGCCGCTGCCGCCGCTGCCCGACCTCCCGGCCGCCGCGAACACCGACGGCGAGCCCCCGCTCCCGCTGTTCGGTGCTCCCGCCGCCGCCCCGGCGCCGTCGGCACGGCCCGCCGAGGCGTCCGCTCCGGCCGCCGCTCCCGCTGCTCCGGCCGACACCGGGTCCGGCGTGGCCGCAGCGCAGCGCACCGACCCGTCCGGTCTGGTCAGGGGCACGCCGTGCACCGCGACAGCCCGTGCCTGCGTCGACGTGGTCGGCCGCTGGGCGTGGCTGCTGGACGGGGACCAGATCGTCCGTGGCCCGGTGCGCATCCAGACCGGCGACAACGAGGACCCCACCCCGAGGGGTACGTTCTCGGTGCAGTGGAAGGCCGAGCAGTACACCAGCCGGGAGTACCTCACGCCGATGCCGTACTCGGTGTTCTTCGCTCCCGGTGGCATCGCGTTCCACGAGGGCCGGCAGGACACCTACTCGGCGGGCTGCGTCAAGCTCGTCATGGAGGACGCCCAGGCGTGGTTCAACTACCTGCAAGTCGGCGACGAGGTCCAGGTAAAGTAATTCGCTTCTACACAGGGTAGAATCGTCGCCGTGCCGAGCCTGGGTGAGTTGGAGCGCGCCGTGATGGACGTGCTGTGGGCGGCAGAGGGAGCGCTGACCGCCCGCGAGGTGCAGGACGCGCTCGCCACCCGTGAACTCGCGACGACCACGGTGCTCACCGTCCTGGGCCGGCTGGAGCGGAAGAACCTGGTCAGCCGCACCCGTGACGGCCGCGCCCACCACTACCGACCGGTGGCCAGCCGCGAGGACCACGTCGCGGAACTGATGCGCGACGCATTGAACGGGGCCCCCGACCGCGGCGCGGTACTGGCCCGGTTCTTCGGGTCCATCCCGCCCGATGAGCGGGACGCCCTGCGCGATCTGCTGGGTTGACCTCCCCGAAGGGGTGCTCGTGGCCGCGATGGAGCTGACCGCGCTGGGTCTGCTCGTGCTGGGCGCCGTCCTGGCGGAGCCGGCCAGCCGTGCGCTCGCGGCCGCCCGGTGGCCCACCCGCGATCCCGTCGGCGCGCTGCTGTCCTGGCAGGCGATCGGTCTGGCCGGTGGACTGTCGCTGCTCGGCGCCGGAGTGGTCTACGGGGTCGCGCCGCTCGACGGGTCGCTGCCCGGTGCGCTCGCGCGGCTGTCCGGGGAGCTCGCCGCCGGCCGGGTCCCGGAGGAACTGGGCGTCACGCATCTCGCGGCGCTGGTCGCGACGCTGGTTCTCGGCGGCCGGCTGTTCGGCGTCCTGCTCGCCACCGCCGCCCGGACCGTGCGCGCCCGCCGCCGCCACCGCGACCTGCTCGACGTGCTCGCGACGCCGTGGCCCGCGGCCCCCGGCGCCCGGGTGCTCGATCACCCGGTGCCCGTCGCGTACTGCCTGCCGGGTCGCAGCTCCCGGCTGGTCGTCTCGGCGGGCGTGCTCGAGGTGCTCGAGCCCGACGGTGTCCGGGCGGTGCTCGCCCACGAGCAGGCCCACCTGCGCGAACGCCACGACCTGGTGGTGCTGCCGTTCGTCGCGTGGGGTGCCACCGCGTCGTTCGTGCGGGGCATGGTCTGCGCGCAGGTCGCGGTCGCGGCGTTGATCGAGATGCGGGCCGACGACGTGGCCTCCGCCCGGGCCACCCCCGAGGAGCTCGTCGGCGCGTTGCGGGCGGTCGGCGGGTCGGCACCCGCGGCCGCGTTGAGCTCGTTCACCGCCGCGCTCGACGCCCGCATCGAGCGCATCTCCGCGCCACCGCCGCCGCTGCCGCCCCCGATCAAGCTGCTGGTCCGGGTGGCCGCGCTGGCACTGGTCGCGGTGCCGACGGTCGTCCTCCTGCTGCCCTGACCGGATCGGGCTCCGGGGACGAACGCGACGGTTCGACTCCCCACCTGCGACCACGCCCGGTTCACTGGAGCGCGTCGCTGCCGTGGCGAGCGCTCTCACTCCGGCGCCACCGATTCAGGAGCGCGAACGGTGGCGAGCCGCCCCGGGGCGGCCCCGGCCGGTGACGCCCGGCCCGGGCACCTCGACCACAGGGAGGGATCCCCGTGCACGACGACCGCGTGGTGGTCGAGGACCGGATCACCCGGGCGGTCCGCGACCGCCCGGCTCCCGCCGTCCACCGACCCACGGAGCCGCTCCGGGTGAGCGCCTGGCAGGTACCGGGCGAACCCGTGGGATTCGCGGAGGCCACCGCCCGGGACTTCGGCCCCGTCCGGGTGGGCGACCGGTGGGGTGAGCCGTGGGGCACCACGTGGTCCGCTTCGACGCCGCGGTGCCCGTCGGATGGGCGGGGCAGCGGGTCGAGGCAGTGGTCGACCTCGGTTTCGACGGGCCGATACCGGGGTTCCAGGCCGAAGGGCTGGCCTTCACCCCGGGCGGCGTCCCGATCAAGGGGGTGCACCCGCGAACGACCCACATCCCCGTCGGGGTGTTGCCCGGCCGGCCGGTGAGCTTCCTGGTCGAGGCGGCGGCCAACCCCGACATCAGCGGCGGCTGGGGTGTCGTCCCGACCGGGATGGGTGACTCGGCGACGGCCGCGCCGGGTCCGCTCTACACGCTGCGCCGGGCAGAGCTGACGGTGTGGAACGAGTCGGTCTGGGAGCTGCTCCAGGACATCGCCGTCGCGGACGGGCTCATGCGGCAACTCGACGTCCGCGAGCCACGCCGCCACGATCTGCTGCGGGCCCTCGAACGGATGCTGGACAGGCTGGACCCGGACGACGTGGTCGGCACCGCGCAGGATGCGCGGGCCGAGCTGGCGGTGACTCTCGCCCGGCCCGCCCATCCGTCGGCACACCGGATCGTCGCGGTGGGGCACGCCCACATCGACTCGGCCTGGCTGTGGCCGGTCCGGGAGACGATCCGGAAGGTGGCGCGAACGTTCTCCGGTGTCCTGCGCCTCATGGAGGCCGATCCCCGGTTCGTGTTCGCCTGCTCGCAGGCCCAGCAGTACCGGTGGATGAAGGACCGCTACCCGAGCATCTACGCCGAACTGGGGAAACGGGTCGAGGCCGGGCAGTTCCTGCCGGTCGGCGGGATGTGGGTGGAGCCCGACACGAACATGCCGGGCGGTGAGGCCATGGTCCGGCAGTTCGTGACCGGGAAGAGGTTCTTCATCGAGGAACTGGGCGTCGACCCCGAGGTGGTGTGGCTACCGGACTCGTTCGGGTACAGCGCGGCGATGCCCCAGCTCGTCGCGCTCGCGGGGTCCCGATGGTTCCTCACCCAGAAGCTGTCCTGGAACCAGGTCGACAGGATGCCGCACCACACGTTCTGGTGGGAGGGCATCGACGGGACGCGCGTCTTCACCCACTTCCCGCCGGTGGACACCTACAACTCCGAGCTGTCCGGCGCGGAGCTCGCGCACGCGTCGCGCAACTACGCCGAGCACGGCCGGGGGTCGATGTCGCTCGTGCCCTTCGGCTGGGGGGACGGCGGGGGAGGGCCGACCCGGGAGATGCTCGCCGCCGTGGCCCGCACCGCCGACCTCGAGGGTTCGCCGAAGGTCACCATGGCCTCGCCGACGGTGTTCTTCGAGGCCGCGCTGGCGGAGTATCCGGACGCCCCGGTCTGGCGCGGGGAGATGTACCTGCAGATGCATCGCGGTACCTACACCAGCCAGGCACGCACCAAACGGGGTAACAGGCGTAGCGAGCACCTGCTGCGGGAGGCCGAGCTGTGGTGCGCCACCGCAGCGGTCGCGGGCCGGGTCGCGTACCCGTACGACGCCCTGGGGCGGATCTGGGAGATCGTGCTGCTCAACCAGTTCCACGACATCCTCGCCGGCAGCTCGATCACGTGGGTCCGTCGCGAGGCCGAGCAGACCTACGAACGCGTCGAGGCCGAGCTGGTCTCGATCATCGGGACGGCCCAGGCGGCCCTGGCCGAGCCCGGCGACGGCGAGCTGACCTTCAACGCGTCGCCCTGTCCCCGGGACGGGGTGGCGGCGCTCGGCGCCGGGCGGGCCACCCCGGCGGGCGAGGTCGCGGTGCGGGCCGACGGCGACGGGTACGTGCTCGGCAACGGCACGATCCGGGTCCGGGTGGACGGCCGCGGGCTGGTCACGTCGATCGTCGACGCCTCGTGCGGGCGGGAGATCGTGCGGCGCGGCGGATCCGCGAACCGCCTCCAGTTGCACCGGGACTCGCCCAACCGGTTCGACGCCTGGGATGTCGACGAGCACTACCTGCGCTCCGTGGTCGACGTGGTGGACCTGGACCGGATCCACGTCATCGATCGCGGGGTCGAGATCGGCCGGTCGTTCGGCGGCTCGGCGGTCTTGCAGCGCATCACGCTGCGCGGCGGGGGGCACGGAGTGGCCGCCCGCTGCGTCGAGTTCGAGACCGCGGTCGACTGGCACGAATCGGAGAAGTTCCTCAAGGCGTGCTTCGAACTCGACGTCCACGCCGACCGGTACGCCTCGGAGACCCAGTTCGGGCACGTCTTCCGGCCCACCCACCGCAACACCTCCTGGGACGCCGCCATGTTCGAGACCTGCGTGCACCGCTGGGTGCACGTGGGCGAGACCGGGTACGGAGTCGCGCTGGTCAACGACTCGACCTACGGCCAGGACGTGTCGCGCACGGCCGGCGCCGATCCGGCGACGACCACCCAGGTCCGGCTGTCGCTGCTGCGGGCACCCCGGTTCCCCGACCCGACGGCCGACCAGGGCCGCCACACGTTCCGCTACGCCCTGGTCGCCGGAGCCGGCATCGCCGACGCGGTGGAGGCCGGCTACGCGGTGAACCTGCCGCTGCGCCGCGTCCTGGGCAGCGGCGAGGTGGCGCCGATCGTGCGGGTGGACGACCCGGGCATCGTCGTGGAGGCGGTCAAGCTGGCCGAGGACCGCTCCGGTGACGTCGTCCTGCGGCTCTACGAGCCGTACGGAGGGCGGGCGGCCGGCCGCGTCGAGTTCGCTTCTGCGGTCGCCCGGGTGACGGAGACGGACCTGCTGGAGCGGGAGGTCCCCGCCACCGGGCTGGTGGCGTCGGACCGCACGGGTTTCGAGGTGTCGCTGCGTCCCTTCCAGGTACTCACCGTTCGCCTGCGTCCGGGCCGGTGACGGAGCCGCCCCGGGATCAGCTCTCGGCCGGGCGCCCCGGCCCGCCGGAGCCGCCGGGCCGCGGGGTGCACCCGTACGGCCTGGCCGCGATGGCCCGGCTCGACCTGCTGCCGTTGCTGCGGCTGCACACGATGGCCGGCGGGCAGTCCAGCTACGAGCGCGACACCCGCGGCCCGGGCAGGGGCAACGACGACTGGAACAACTTCCTCGACGTCCGCGGCGGCGAGAAGGTCATGCTGGACCAGCGGGGCCCGGGCACGGTGTACCGGATCTGGGTCACCGGGTTCGATCCCGCCACCGACTGGCTACGGGTCCGTTTCGACGACGAGCCGGCTCCACGCATCGACATCGCGCTGCGCGATCTCTTCTCCGGAACGCACGCGCCGTTCCTGTCCCCGCTGGTCGCCGACGCCGCGACGTCCAGCGGGGGCTTCACGTGTCATCTGCCCCTGCCGTACCGGCGGTCGATCCGGATCACGACCAACATGAGCGGCTACTACAACATCGGCTACCACACCTTCGGCCCGGGCACGCCGGTGACGACGTGGACCGGTGACGAGGACAGCACCCGGGTGCGGCACATGTGGAGCGACGCCGGTGCCGACCCGAAGGCCCCGGACGGCGACCCGCACGAGGTCACCGTGACGGCCGGCGTGGTCCACCTGCCCTCCGGCGCGGCACGGACGATCTTCGAGGCGGACGGGCCGCGGTCGATCTCCTCGATCAGGATCGCGATGCCCGGTGTCACCGCCGCCGGGACCGTCACCGACCGCGGACGCGCCCACCGGGGCCACAGCCGGTTCAGGATCGCCGTCAGCCCGGCCAACAGCGGTGTGGTGCTGAGCCGACGGACCGATCACGGGGTGGCCGACCAGCGCGCCCGCGTCCTGGTGGACGGCGTCGCCGTGGGGGAGTGGTCGGACCCCGGCCGCGACCGCGCCCACCGCTGGCGCGACAGTTCCTTCGACGTCCCGTCGTGGATCACGGCGGGCAGGAGCGCCCTCACCGTCCGGCTCGAGTGCGTGCCCACCGCGGCCGGGTGGACCGAGTTCACCTACCGGGTGTACTCGACGGTGGGCGACACCGCGGTGCTGACCGACACCGTGGACGTCGGTGATCCCGAGAGCGAGGCGCGCCACGGCTACGCGATCGGCGGGCAGACCCGGTGCGGGTCGCTGGTGGCCGGGTACGACACGGCCGACCTGCTCAACACCACGCGGATCCGGATGTTCTGGGACGGTGAGGCGACGCCGAGCGTGGACGCACCACTCGGCGCGTTCTTCGGGATGGGGAGGTTCGGGGCCTACCCCGCCCGGGGCCTCGTCGTCGGCCTGGATCCCGCCGACCGCCTGTACGTCCACCTGCCGATGCCGTTCCGGCGCCACGCCAGGATCGACCTGGTCAACACGCGCGCGGCCCCCACCTGCGGGGTCGGCTTCGAGGTCCGGCACCGGCCCGGCACCGGTGGCGTGGCCGACCCCGGCTACCTGCGGACCCGGCTCACCGCGACGACACCCACCGTCATCGGCCAGGACGTCCCGATCCTCGACACCGCCGGGAGCGGCACCTTCATCGGGGTCACCGCGTCCTACTCGGGTGCGGCGAACCGGTGGTACCTGGAGGGCGACGAGCGCATCTACGTCGACGACAGCGGCTCGCCGGCGTTCCACGGCACCGGCACCGAGGACTTCTTCAACGGTGGCTGGTACTTCGACCGCGGCCCCTACACCCAGCCCCTGAGTGGGAACACCGCCCATCTCGTCCGCGGCCCGACCTCGTGCGTCGCCGCCTACCGCTTCCTGCTGCAGGACGCGGTGCCGTTCCGGAGGCGGATCCGGGTGTCGATCGAACACGGCGGGCACAACGACACCACGACCGATGCCTGGATGCTGGCCTACTACTACCAGCAGCCGCGGTCGCGGATGGTGCTCACCGACACCCTCGACGTGGGCAACGCCGCCGACGAAGCGGCCCACGCCTACCGCATCAGCGCCCAGCGGTGGACCGGATCACGCACGTACCAGTACGAGGGCACCGCCGACACGGTGGACGTGACCGACACCGGCCGCGCGCACCGGGGGGCCAGCGAGTTCGTCCTGGCGATCGACCCGACCGGCGACGGGGTCGTGCTCCGGCGTCGGTTCGATCAGTCGATCACGAACCAGCATGCCGAGGTCCACGTCGACGGCCGGCTCGTCGGTGCCTGGTACGTCGCGGGTGGTAACCGGTTCCGCCGGTGGCGCGACGCGGACTTCCTGATCCCGCCGTCGGCAACCGCCGGCAAGGAGTCGGTCCGGGTGGTGATCCGCTTCGTCGCCTCGGAGCTGGACTGGAACGAGTTCACCTACTGGGCGTACACGCTCCTGCCGTGACGCCCGGTGCTCCAGGGCGGTGCAGGTGCAGGCTGCCGTGCCCGGTCACGCGGCCGATCCGAAGGCATCCGGCCGCTCACCGGGTCCGGGCCTGCCGAGCAGCAGCGTCACCAGACCGGCCACCGGGAGCGCGACGACCAGGCACAGCGCCCCCGGGACGCCGAGCACGGTGGCCAGCCCGCCGACCAACGCCGCCCCGACGCTCGCCCCGGTCAGGAACACCAGGGTCGCCACCCCGAGGGCGACCCCGCGCTGCGGGGCCGGGACCGCCGCGCCGACCGCCGCGATCATCGCGGGCTGGCCGACGCCGAACGCGATGGTGCTGAGCGTGATCCCCACCGCCAGCAGCGCCGCGGAACCGATGGCGCTCCCGAGCGCCGCGACGAGCAGCGCGACGACGGCGGCCGGGCAGGCCAGCGCGATGGACCGGCGGGGACCGAGCCGGCCGAGCAGCGTGCGCGCGATCCGCGGCGAGACGAATCCGACGACGGCCGCCGGGATGAGCACCAGCCCGGTCTGCCACGGTGACCAGCCCCGGCTCGCGAGCGCGATCGGCACCCCGAGCAGCAGGGCGAACCAGCACGCCGGGATGGCCGCGGTGGCGAAGGCGCTGCGCAGCACGGTCGGGTTGGTGATGATCGGCCGCGGCAGGAACCCGTCCGGCCGGGCCCGCACCCGGGCGGCCACCGCGGGCACTCCGACGACCAGCAGACCGACCCCGAGCAGCCCGGCCACCACCCCGGCGGAGGGGGACTGGATCGTCAGGACCGCGCCGGTCGCGGCCATGGCGACGAGCAGCGCGCCCGGCAGGTCGATCCGGTCCCCGGTCCCGGCGGACGGCGCCGCCCGCCACAGCACCGGGAGGGCCAGCACGCCGACCGCGGGCAGCGCGATGGCCAGGCGCCAGCCGCCCAGCTCCGCAAGGGCACCGCCGAGCAGCGGGCCCAGCGCGCTGAGCGTCGCCGCGACCCCGGCGATCCGGCCCAGCGCGGCGCTGCGCCGTGCTCCCTCCCAACGGGCGCTGATCAGGGCCGTGCCCAGCACCGGGACGGCGGCGGCCCCGGCGCCCTGCAGCACACGGGACACCATCAGCACGGCGAAGTTCGGCGCGAGGGATGAGGCGACGGCTCCGGCCGACAGCATCGCGACGCCCGCGCACAGCGGGATCCGGATGCCGACCGTGTCGGCGATGCGACCGTGGGTCGGGGTCGCCACGGCCAGCGCCACGGCGTACCCGGTGATCGTCCACGCCGCGGTGGACGTGGCGATGCCGAGCTCGCGGGCGAGCTGCGGGAGCGCGACCGTGACCGCGGAGGTGCTCGTACCCGCGAGGCCGAGCAGCAGGCCGAGGAGCACCGCCAGCCGTCCGGGGGACATCACGTGCAACGGTACGTGGCCGGCGCCCGCTGTATTCCCCCGGATCGGACGAGCCACGGCTCCGCGGCACCAGCACAACCTTGCCCACCGTGGCGCGGTTCTCCAGCGCGGCGTGCACGGCGGCGGCCTCGGCCAGCGCGAGCGGCGGGTTGAGCAGCGGGACCAGCCGTCCCGCCGCTGCCTCGGCCGGCGAACGCGTCTCCAGCGCCCGCAGCCCGCCCGGCCAGAAACCGGAGCCCGGTCGAGGTCAAGGACGGGCTACCGGCGCCGATATGGCGCGCCACCGTCGGATCCCGGGCGTAGCGTGTCCGTCGTGCCAGCCACACCACCTGCCGATCTTCCCCGCACCCTCGGCGCGCTGCGCGCGTCGGGACACGAGCTCCGCGGAGTCAAGGCCGAGATCCGCGACAACCTTCTCGCCGCCCTGCGGGCCGGCCGCGACCCCTGGCCCGGCATCGTCGGCTTCGAGTCCACCGTGCTGCCCCAGCTCGAGCGCGCCCTGATCGCCGGGCACGACGTGGTGCTGCTCGGCGAGCGCGGCCAGGGCAAGACCCGGCTGCTCCGTTCCTTGATCAACCTGCTGGACGAGTGGACCCCGGTCATCGACGGCTCCGAGCTGGGGGAGCACCCCTACGAGCCGATCACCCCGGCCTCCCGGCGGCGCGTCGCCGAGCTCGGCGACGACCTGCCGGTGGCCTGGCGCCACCGCGACGAGCGCTACACGGAGAAGTTGGCCACCCCGGACACCGCGGTGGCCGACCTGGTCGGTGACGTCGACCCGGTCAAGGTGGCCGAGGGCCGCAGCCTGGGCGACCCGGAGACCATCCACTACGGGCTGGTCCCGCGTGCGCACCGCGGCGTCGTCGCCATCAACGAGCTGCCCGACCTCGCCGAGCGCATCCAGGTCGCGCTGCTCAACGTGATGGAGGAACGCGACATCCAGGTCCGCGGCTACACGCTGCGGCTGCCACTGGACGTGCTGCTCGTCGCGTCGGCGAACCCCGAGGACTACACCAACCGCGGGCGGATCATCACCCCGCTCAAGGACCGCTTCGGCGCCGAGGTCCGCACGCACTACCCGTTGGAGCTGGCCGACGAGGTCGCCCTGGTCGAGCAGGAGGCGGAGCTGGTCGCGGACGTGCCGCGCCATCTCGTCGAGGTGCTGGCCCGGTTCGCCCGGCACCTGCGCGACTCCAGCGCGGTGGACCAGAGCTCGGGTGTGTCCGCCCGGTTCGCCATCGCCGCCGCCGAGACCGTGGCCGCCGCCGCGCTGCGCCGGGCCGCGCTCACCGGAGAGGCCAACCCGACCGCGCGGCCGGTCGACCTGGAGTCGGTGCCCGCCGTGCTGCGCGGCAAGCTGGAGTTCGCCTCCGGCGAGGAGGGCCGCGAGGACGAGATCCTGGAGCACCTGTTGCGCCGGGCCACCGCTGACGCCGCCCGCTTCCGGCTGCGGGGGGTCGACCTGACGCCGCTGGCCGAGGCGGTCGCGGCGCACCCGGTCCGCACCGGTGAACGCGTGCCGGCCGCCGAGGTGGTGGCCGCGCTGCCGGCCGTCGAGTCCCTGACCGAGGTGGCCCGCCGCCTGGACGCGGCGGGGACCGAGGACCCGGGCCCGATGGCATCGGCTGCCGAGCTGGCGCTGGAGCTGCTGTTCCTCACCCGCCGGCTGGCCAAGGACGAATCCGCCGACGGTGACACGGTGAGCTATGGCTGATTCCCCGGGACGGAATCGACGCAGCCGGCGCAGGCTGCGCTACTCCTACGGGCCCTACCACGACGGGCCCGACCCGCTCGCCCCGCCGTTCGACGTCCGCGCGGCGATGGACGATATCGGCCGCGACGTCATGGAGGGCAGCTCGCCGCGGCAGGCGCTGCAGGAGCTGCTGCGCCGGGGGATGAAGGGCCGGCGGGGTCTCGACGACCTGACCCGCCAGGTGTGGCAGCGCCGCCGCGACCTGCAGCGCGACAACCGGCTCGACGGCACCCTCCAGCAGGTCCGCGAGCTGCTGGAACGGGCCCTGGACGCCGAACGCGACGTGCTCGGCCGCCAGGACACCGACGACGCCCGGTTCCGGGAGATGCAGCTCGACGCGCTGCCGTCGGACACCGGCGGGGCGGTCCGCGAGCTCGACTCCTACGACTGGCAGAGCTCGGATGCCCGCGAGGCCTACCAGGAGATCCGCGACCTGCTCGGCCGGGAGCTGCTCGACCAGCGCTTCGCCGGCATGAAGCAGGCGATGCAGGACGCGACGCCCGAGGACGTCGAAGCCATCCGCGAGATGCTCGACGACCTCAACGAGCTGCTCGCCGCGCACGCCCGGGGCCAGGACACGCAGCAGCAGTTCAGCGAGTTCATGGCCAAGCACGGGCAGTACTTCCCGGAGAACCCGCAGAACACCGACGAGCTGATCGACCTGCTCGCCGCCCGGGCCGCCGCGGCCCAGCGGATGCTCAACTCGATGACGCCCGAGCAGCGCGACGAGCTCGCCGAGCTCGCGCAGCAGGCGTTCGGCGATCCGCGGCTCGCGCAGTCGCTGGGCCGGCTCGACGCCCAGCTGCAGGGTCTGCGCCCGGGCGAGGACTGGTCGGGGTCCGGCCGGTTCCGTGGCGACAACCCGTTGGGCATGGGCGAGGCCACCCGGGCGATGGAGGAGCTGGGCCGGCTCGACGCGCTGGCCGAGCAGCTCGCGCAGAGCTACCCCGGAGCCCGGATGGAGGACATCGACCTCGACGCGCTCGACGCGACACTCGGCGAGCAGGCGCGGGTCGACGCCCGGGCGCTCGTCGAGCTCGAGCGCGAGCTGCAGCGCCAGGGCCTGTTCGAGCGGGCCGCCGACGGGTCGCTGCGCCTGTCCCCGAAGGCCCTGCGACGGCTGGGGGAGTCGGCGCTGCGCGACGTCGTCGACCGGATCGGTGGGCGCCGCGGCGAGCGGGAGACCCGGCGCTCCGGGGCCGCGGGCGAGGCGACCGGCGCGACCCGGCCGTGGGCGTTCGGTGACACCGAGGCGTGGAACGTGCCCCGCACGCTGCTCAACGCCGAGCTCCGCAAGGCCGGCGGTGACCCCCGCGACCTCGACGTCACCGACGTGGAGATCGTCGAGACCGAGCAGCGCACCCGGGCCGCGGTGGCGCTGCTGGTCGACACGTCGTGGTCGATGGTGGCGGAGGGGCGCTGGGTGCCGATGAAGCGCACGGCGCTCGCGCTGCACCAGCTCATCTCCACCCGGTTCCGCGGCGACGACCTGGCGCTGATCACGTTCGGCCGGCACGCGCAGACGGTCGAGCTCGGTCAGCTCATCGGCCTGGAGGGTGCGTACGCGCAAGGCACCAACCTGCACCACGCGCTGCTGCTGGCCGGCCGGCACCTGCGTCGCCACCCCGACGCGATGCCGGTCGTCCTCGTCGTGACCGACGGCGAGCCGACCGCGCACCTGGAGCCGGGCGGGGAGGCGTACTTCGACTACCCGCCGAGCCCGTACACCGTGCGGGCGACGATCGGCGAGATCGACAAGCTGACCGGGATGCAGGCGGCGTTCACGTTCTTCGTCCTGGGTGACGACCCCCGGCTGGCCGCGTTCATGGACGACGTGGCCCGCCGCTGCGGCGGGCGGGTCGTGGCCCCTGACCTCGACGGGCTGGGCGCCGAGGTGGTGGCCGACTACCTGCGCACCCGGCGCTGACCCGGAGCGCGGCGCGGCCGGGCCCGGCCCGTCGTTCGCCCGTGCCCGACCGGGGCCGTCGTGGAGGCAGGGCGAGGACGCGAGGAGCGGGGGATCGCCGATGCGTCACGCGGAGACCGCGCAGCCACCACCGCGCCCGGCCCGGCTGGCCGTCGCCGTCACGTTCGCGGTGAACGGGGCACTGTTCGGCTCGTGGGCCCCGCGGATCCCGGAGATCAAGGCGAACCTGGCCCTGTCCGACGGCGTTCTCGGGCTCGCCCTGCTGGCCCCGGCTGTGGGCTCGTTGGTCACGATGCCGCTCGCCGGGACGATCGCGGCGAGGTGGGGCAGCGGGCCGAGCACCCGGGTGGCCGCGGTCCTGTTCTTCATGGCGGCACTGCCGATCGCGGTGGCGGGCGACGCGGTCACGCTGTGGGCGGCGCTGTTCGTGTTCGGCGCCATGATGGGCGGTCTCGACGTGCTGATGAACGCCCAGGGCGTCACCGTCGAGCAGGCCTACGGGCGATCGGTGCTGTCGTCGTTCCACGCCGTGTTCAGCCTGGGCGCCCTGACCGGCACCGTGATCGGCAGCGTCGCGGTCGGTCTCGGCGTGTCTCTGCTCGTGCAGTTCGCCGTGCTCGGGGCGGTGTCGCTCGCCGTGGTGCTGCCGCTGTCGCGCAGCTTCCTCGCCGATCCGCCGGCGCCGCCCGAGGCCGGCCCGGTGCCGCTGTTCGCGCTGCCCCGCGGGCCGTTGATCCCGCTCGCCGTCGCCGCGTTCGCGGTGCTGCTCGCCGAGGGATCGACGGCCGACTGGTCGGCGGTGCTGCTGCGCGACTCGCTCGGTGCGGGTCCGGCCGCCGCCGGCGCGGCGTTCGCGGCGTTCTCCGCCACGATGACGCTCGGCCGGCTCATCGGCGATCGGGTGCTCACCCGGCTCGGCCGGCGGCGGGCGATCCGCTGGTTCGCCGGCAGCGGGGCCACCGGTCTGGCCGCCGGGCTGGCCGTCGCCGCGGTCCTGGGCCCCGGGCCGGGCGCCGTGGGCGCCGCGGTCGCGGGCTTCAGCCTGCTCGGTGTGGGGCTCTCGGTGACGTTCCCGGCACTGCTCGCCGAGGCCGGCGCGACGCCGGCGATCGCGATGGACAGCCGCTCCTGCGGCAGGTTGGTCACGAGCTGGGTGAAGCCCTGACCCTCCTCCGGGCCGAGCAGGTTCGCCACCGGCACGCGGACGTCGGTGAACGACAGC
>NZ_JAAXKZ010000034.1 GCF_012911875.1 Pseudonocardia bannensis
GGGACGGAGCGGGGACGGGTGGTGGGCTATCGCCTGACCGACGGTCACAGCGGCCGGTCGGCGGTGTACCTGCCGGGCGTGCAGGAGCTCACCCCGGCCGTGCGCGAGCAGCTGGACGATTGCGCCTGCCTGCTCGTCGACGGGACCTGCTGGCACGACGACGAGTTGATCCGGCTCGGCCTGGCCGGCAAAACGGCCCGCGAGATGGGGCACCTACCGATCGACGGTCCGAACGGTAGCCGCGAACAATTGTCATCACTTCCCATCGAGCGCAAGATCTACATTCATATCAACAACACCAACCCGATCCTCCTGGAGGACGCGCCGGAGCGGCTCCTCGTCGAGAAGCATGGAATGGAAGTGGCCATGGACGGACTAGAGGTACAGGTCTAGAGCCGCGATGACGTCAACGACGACCGACAGTTTCGTCGAAGCGCTGCGTTCTCAGTCGCAGCGCTACCACGACCAGCACCCTTTTCACCTCAGAATGAACGACGGTCGGCTGAGCCGTCGCCAGATTCAAGGGTGGGTGGCCAACCGCTTCTACTACCAGGAGAACATTCCCCGCAAGGATGCCGCGATCCTCGCCAACTGTCCCGATCTCGAGGTGCGACGACGGTGGATCCGCCGCATCGTCGACCACGACGGCACGGTGAGCGGGGAGGGCGGCATCGAAGCCTGGCTGCGCTTGGGCGAGGCGGTGGGACTGACCCGCGAGGAGGTGTGCGACGGGCGTCATGTCGTCCCCGGGGTGCGGTTCGCCGTCGACGCCTACGTCACGTTCGCCCGCACCCGGCCGTGGGTGGAGGCGGTGGCGTCGTCGTTGACCGAACTCTTCGCGCCGGATCTGATGTCCGAGCGCCTCGCCGCGTTCGAGCAGTGCTACCCCTGGATCGACCGGGACGGCCTCACGTACTTCCGGGCTCGCCTGCAGCAGGCTCCCCGCGACTCCGAACACGCGCTGGAGGTGGTGACCGAGCACTGCCGGTCGGACGAGCAACAGGAGCGCGCCGTGGCGGCGCTGTCGTTCAAGTGCGATGTGCTCTGGAGCATGATGGACGCCATCGACCGGGCGTATCCGGAGTGATCGCGATGCGGTCGACGGGATCGGTGGGTCGTCGGCGAGAGGCCGCGGAGAAGCGTGAGGCAACCGAGGCAGCCATGAGTACGTCGGTGCCGTCGTCGAGCCGTCCCCGGCTCGCCCGCCACGTCCGATTGGCGTTCGATCGGGCGCGAGAGCAGCACGTGCTGCTGCGACCGGAGTCCGTGTTGGTCCTGAACGGGACGGGCGCGGACATCCTCCGGTTGTGCGACGGGCAGCGGACGGTGGCCGAGATCGAGCAGGAACTGCGCGGGCGGTACAACCGAGTGGTCGACGACGAGGTGCAGCATTTCCTCGCCCGCCTCGCCGCGAAGCGGTGCGTGGTGATCAGCGATGGATAGTCCCTTCGGGTTGTTGGCCGAACTGACCTACAGCTGCCCTCTGTCCTGTCCGTACTGCTCCAACCCGCTGAACCTCGCCGGCTACCGCGACGAACTGACCACGGCGGAGTGGCAACGGGTGCTGACCGACGCCCAGGAGCTGGGCGTCCTGCAATGTCACTTGTCGGGCGGTGAGCCACTCCTGCGCCGCGACCTGGTGCAGATCGTGAACAGCGCCAATGAGCTGGGCCTGTACACGAACCTCGTCACGAGTGCACTCGGCCTCTCACGGCGTCGCGCGGAGCAGCTCAGAGCGGCCGGCCTCGATCATGTGCAGATCAGCATCCAGGCCGACGAGCCCGTCGACTCGGACCGGATCGCCGGCACGCCGTCCTTCGAGCGCAAGATCGAGGCAGCTCGGGTGGTGAAGGAGCTGGGCTGGCCGCTCACGGTGAATGTCGTCCTCCATCGGCAGAACATCGACAAGGTCGCCGAAATCCTCGGCCTGGCCGAGGAACTGGAGGCCGACCGTCTCGAGTTGGCCAATACCCAGTACTACGGCTGGGCGTGGCGCAACCGCGACGCGCTCCTGCCCAGCACGGCACAGCTCGAGCGGGCGGAGACGGTCGTGCGCGCGGCGCGGTTGCGCCTGGAGGGCCGGATGGACGTCATCTACGTCCTCCCCGACTACTACAGCCGCTATCCCAAGCCCTGCATGGGTGGGTGGGGGAAGCGGCAGCTCACCGTGGCGCCCAACGGCGATGTACTGCCCTGCCCGGCTGCGCAGGCGTTGCCGCTGCCGCGGGCGAGCGTGCGCGAGAACTCGTTGGCGTGGATCTGGGCGGACTCGCCGTTGTTCCGGCGTTTCCGCGGGACGGACTGGATGCCGGATCCGTGCCGAAGCTGTGACCGCCGCGAGATCGACTTCGGCGGGTGCCGCTGCCAGGCGTTCCAGCTCACCGGCGACGCCGCCCGCACCGATCCGGTCTGCCATCTGTCGCCTGACCACGGGATCGTGACCGAGGCGGTGCAGGCCGCCAACGAGGGGGAGAGGCCAGATGACGGAGCACTCGTACCCCGTCCGCATCGAGGCCGCGCAGTGTGAGGACCGGCCGGCACCGTGCGGTCCGGAGAACGGACCCGGGAGACAACCACCACCAGGACGATCTCGGCGCTCAGCGTCTGATTCCGTTGGGTGGGGGCCCTCGACCCGGCTGAGCCGTGCCCAGACGCGACCTTGTCATCCCCGCGTCGACCAAGCTGAGTTGGCGTATCGCATCGGTCGCGATGCAGCCGTACTTCACCTCGAACTCATCTACGCCGACGTCCCGGATCCTGTCGTCCATGACCTGTTGCCCTGGATCGAGGACGTGCTGAGCCAGGTACGGAGATCTGCCTTGACCCTCGAAGAACTCCGGGAGCTGACCGAGTGCTGGAGGCAGCGCCGCGAGGTCTACTTTCCCGACATGGACTGGGCTGATGTGCACATCGTGGAGCCGTTCGACCGTCCTCGCCCGTCATTGTGGTGGCGCATTCGCCACGGCAGCGAGCCCGTGCCACCCGACGGCGGTGGTTGACGTTCTCGCTGTCATCTTCACCGGCATCGGGTTCGACGACATCGTTCTTTGCGAGGATCAGGGAATGCGGACGCGGTGCGGCCGTGCCCCCTGTTTCGAGCGGGGCGCCCACGACTAGATCTTGCCCGGGAGGAACGGGTGGCCGTTTCGCGGCCTCGTTCTGTTGGAAGGGGACAAGGAGGAGCTCTGCGAAATGGCCTCGATTCTGATCTTCGTGGCGGGAGCGGCACTGCTCATCTACAGTGCCGAGAAACTGATCGTCTACCTGGTCGGCGCGGCCCGGGGGCTGGCGGTATCGCTTCTCCTGCTGGCTGTGGTGTTCACCGGGATCGAGTTCGACGACCTCGTGTTCGGGATGGCCCTCAACCTCGAGGGGCTCGGCGACGTCGCGATCGGCACGGTGATGGGCACCGTCATTGCGATGACCGGGCTCGTGCTCGCGCTGGCTGCAATCATCAGCCCGGCCACGGTGCACGTCCCCCGTGACTATCTGGCCATCTTCGCGCTGTCGCCGTTGGTTCTGGTGGGGGCCGTGCTGTTGTCGCCACTCACCCGCCTGTACGGCACGGTACTGCTCGGCCTGTTCGTGCTGTTCGTCGCCTACATCGCCGTGCGGGAGGCGCGCGGGGGCGCCCCGTTCTTCCGCAACGCCGAGATCTACGAGACGGTCGGAGACGCCGTCGACAAGGAGAAGGCCCGGATCCGGAAAGCCCGTGGAACGGTCACCGACGAGATCTCGTTCACCGAGAAGATGGCCGTGACCTCGGCCCGCCCGCGTTCCGGATGGGTAATCCTGGGGCTAGCGGTCCTCGCGCTCGCCGGACTCATCATCGGGGCCGCGGTCATGAGCGAGGGAACCGGCCGCATCATCGAGGAGTTCGGGATCGAAGGGACCCTTTTCGGGGCGACGCTTGCCACCCTGGTCCTGTCGATCGAAGACATCGTGCTGACTTCGGAGCCGTTTCGGAAAGGCGCGCCGCAGATTGGTGTCGGAAACGTCATCGGCAGCGTCGTGTTCTCCGTGACCGGAAAGCTCGGGATCATCCTGCTGGCCGGCGGCGCCATCCTCGTCGACGATAAGGTGCTCACCTGGCACGTGCCGGCCCTGTTCGTGCTCACCGCCTTCTCTGCATTCGCGCTCTATACCGGCCGACTGAAGCGGTGGCACGGGATCGTGTTGCTCGTCGCCTACGTTGCCTACTTCGTCGTCAGCTTCACCGCCTTCGGGGGTGTCGAGGTCGATGCGGACTGACATGCCGGGGACAGCCGGGCTCGATGAGATCCGGCTGCTCGAGCGGGTGCGGGCGAGGGTGAGGACCCCACCGCGCGCGGCGGTCCCGGCGACGGTGGGCCTGCTGGCGAGCCTGGCCGTCGGAGAGACGACGCCGGTCGCGTCAGCACGTGCCGCGGCCGACCTGCTCGGTCCACGAGGGCGGGTTCGCGGGAGCGAGCCCGCCCTCGTGGGAGACAAGCACCGAACAGGGCCGGCTTCAGCCCCGGGCACCCTCGCTGGTGACCCGCAGCGGCGTGATCCCCGGTCCTCCGCCGAGCCCGCGCTCGTTCCGCGTGCCGCCGAGCCCAGGTCGCGGCTCGTCCGCGGCCGGCATGGGCGAGCAGTGGAAGTGCCACATCTTCCAGACCGGGTTCCCGTTGCCGTCGTCGCGCTGGTAGATCTCCGTGGCTCGCAGTCCGAACGGGTCGTACTCGAGTTCGCTCTTGGACTCCCAGGTGGCTGACCCGGTGCCCGACTCGCCGACGATGCGCATCGGGAAGATTCCCTCGCACGCGATCCATGCCATGTCACCGGAGATGGTCAACCGCATGATCTCGATGTCGGGGTAGGCGACGATGTCGAGCTCGTTCTGGTAGTGCTTCCAGAGCTCAACCTTCTCCTCGATCCCGAAGTACGGGTGGCCGTTGAGGTTGAACATGAGGTAGGAATCGCCGGCCGGGTACACCGTCTCCATCAGCGGGATGACCAGCTGGTGGTTCGCCTCCCACCAGTCCTTGTGGAGCTTGAGGATGGCCTCGCGGTCCTCGCTGAGACTTGGCATCGATCGTCCCTTCCCTGTGTGCCGAGGCCGGGGTCGGCGCCCGGCGTTCCGGTCGTGGCTGTTTCCATCGCTTCGCGGGGCGCGCTCACTGAGCGCGCCACCGCGGACGGCGTTGTGGTCACCGCGGCCCGACGCGCGGGATCACCTGCGAACCGGCGAACCGGACGAGTTCCTCACCGCGCTCGAACGGGGCCGGGAAGAGGATCACCGAGTCCGATCCGGCCGCGAGCAGGGCCTCGATCTTGGCGGCGCACCCGGGTCCGTCTCCGGCGACCGCGAGGTCCTCGACCCACTGATCCGGCATCTCTGCCGCCACCCGCTCGACACCGTCGCGAGCGAGCTCGGCGAGCTCGTCGGCGATGCCGTACACGCTGATCAGTTCGGTCCCTTGCATGATCGTCAGGTAGAAGGCCAGAGATGAGCGCAGCGCGGTGCGCGCGGCGGCGGCGTCCTCGTTCCCGCTGAACAGCGCAAAGGTGACGATGCGTCGCCGCTCCGTCACACCGGCCGCGGCTGCCCCCTCGTCGAGCAGCGCCCGCGCCCAGGCGATGTAGTCCGTGCCGCCGGTCACCGACGCGACCAGGCCGTCGGCGATCTGTCCCGTCTGCCTGATCGACTTCGGTCCTACGGCACCGATGTAGATCGGCGGCACGGCCTTCGGCAGGTGGGCGAGCCGGATGTTGTCCATCCGGTGAGCTCCGTCCATGGTCACGGTCTCACCGCCCATCAGTCGGCGGATGGACTCCACGGTCTCTCGGACCGTGCGCAGCGGTGCCTTCGGCATGATCCCCATCTGGTCCAGCCAGGCCGGAAGGCCGAGCCCGATGCCGGGCCAGAACCTGTCCGGGTAGGTCTGGGCGAGCGTGGCGAAATCGAGGGCCTGGATCGAGGCGTGCCGGGTGACCGCGGACTGGATTCCGAGCCCCACCGGGATCGTCGAGGTTGCGGCCAGCGCAGCGCCCGCGCAGACCACGCCGCTCGTGTACCAGAGGTCCTCGGTCAGCCACAGCTCACCGAACCCGTTCCGTTCCGCCAGAGCGGCCAGCGGGGCGATGTCGGACGGGGGGATGTGACTTCCGATGAGGAGTCCCACCGGGCTGGTCGGGCTCATGTCACTCCGTAGTCGATCGATGGGTGGCGGGGGGGGCGACGGGTTGGTCAGGGCGCTGCGGCGCCGGGGTGGCGCGGGTGACGTCCCACCCTCATCGCGCGGCTGCCTCGCCCGGCCCTCCGGCGAACCGCGATGCCCATCTGCCGGGGCCCGGGGAGCGCGTCAACCACGGCACCGAGCTTCGCTGCGGACGTCCGGGTTGCCCATCCGTCTCGCCACCGGGCGAGGGATGAACCTCGCTCAACCGATCGTCGCGCCCGGATGGGGCGAGCGGTTACTTCAGCAGCCCGCGCCGCATCGCGCTGGCGACGGCGGCCGTGCGGTCGGAGACCTCGAGCCGCTCGTAGATCCGCTGCAGGTGACTCTTGATCGTCGCGACGCTGAGGCTGAGCTCGGCAGCCATCTCGGAGGCCGATCTCCCCTCGGCGGCCAGGCGGAGGACCTCGACCTCGCGCGGGCTCAGCAGCGGACGCTCGGCCAGCCCGCGGCGGGCCTGGATCTCCCGCGTCAGGCCGGTCTGGAACGCGGTCGGGATGACGCTCTCGCCCCGGGCCACGGCCCGGACGGCCGCGAAGATTTCGTGCGACGTCGACGCCTTCAGAAGGAATGCGCGAGCACCGCGACTGAACGCGTCATAGACCGTCGCGCTGTCGCCGAAGGCCGAGAGCACCACGACGCGCGTCGGAAGCCCTTCGGCTTCGACCGCCTCGAGCACCGCCATGCCGTCGAGGTCGGGCAACCGCAGGTCGAGGACCGCCACCTGCGGGCGGAGCTTGCGGATCGCTTCGAGTGCCTCGTGTCCTCCGGACACACTCGCCACGAGCTCGAATCCGGAGTGGTTGTGCAGCTCGCGGCCGAGGCCGTCACGGTAGACCGGATGATCGTCGGCCACCAGCACGGTCAGCCGCCCATCCACGCGAGGAGCATCGGGTCGTCCGAGGGACTCAGTCATCCGCCGGTTCCCGTCCTGTTCCCGGATGGGCCGGGTGCACGAGCGCGTGTACCCGGCGAAGGAGGTCGACCACATCGACCGGCTTGGTGATGTAGTCGGCGACCCCCAGCGCGGTCAGCCGCTCGATCTGGGCACCGGTAGCGTCGGCCGAGAGCACTGCGATAGGAACATCGCTGGTCCGTGGGTCCTCGCGCAGCGAGTCGAGCACGGTCTCGCCTGCCATGTCGGGCAGGTGCAGGTCGAGCAGGATCAGGGCGGGCCGCTCCCGCGCCGCGTCGCCCAGACCGGCCGCGCCGGTCCTGGCGACGCGGAACTCGATGTTGTCGCAGAGGGCGAACGCGCGGCGCGCGAGTTCCACGTTCGCGTCGTCGTTCTCGATGTAGAGGATTCGCGTCGGTGCGAAGGACGGCACGGTGAACACCGGCGCCTCGCGGGTGCCGAACACCGTGGTGTGCGCATCGGGCGGTGGATCCGCGGCGGGTAGGTCGATGTAGAAGGTGCTGCCGGACCCGCCGGCGCCGCTCATGACGCCGATCGATCCGCCCATCGCCTCCACGAGGCCCTTCGACAGGGCCAGGCCGAGCCCGGTGCCCTCGGTGTCTGATCGCGCAGCCGCCAGGCGTTCGAACGGGAGGAAGAGCTGGTCGAGGTCCGCCGGCTCGAGCCCGGGGCCGGTGTCGGCGACCAGGCACCGCAACCGGCCGGGTTCAGCCTGCTCGAACGACACGCGGACCGACCCGTTCTCCCGGTTGTACTTGATCCCGTTGCTCACCACGTTGAGCAGGACCTGCTTGAGCCGCTGGTAGTCGGCGACGACGAACTCGTACAGCCCGCCGTGCAGGTCGACCGACAGCTCGACGCCGCACCGGGCCGCGAGCGGCCGGAGCAGCTCTATCGCCTCCATCACCGGATCGACGGCGTGCACCGGCTCCAGTGAGAGGAGCAGGTGACCGGCCTGGATCCGGGACTGCTCGAGCACGTCGTTGATCAGTGCGAGCAGGTGGTTGCCGGCGCGGATGATCCGGTCCACCGAGGAATGGGCGTCGTCGCTGAGGGGCTGGAGCTGGAGCAGCTGGCCGAATCCGAGTATCGAGTTCAGCGGGGTGCGCAGCTCGTGACTCATCCGCGACAGCAGCTCGCTCTTCGCCCGGCTCGCTCGCTCGGCCTCGTCGCGGGCCTCGCGGGCGGCGGCCTCGGCCCGTTTGAGGTCGGAGATCTCGGTCGAGATCCCGGCGACGGCGAAGAGGCGCCCGGACTCGTCGAACAGCGGGAACTTCACCGACCGGTACGCGCCGTGCGGACCGGCGGCCGGTTCCTCGAACTCCTGTGCACGGCGGGTGTCGCGCACCAGCTTGTCGTTCACGCTGAACACGCGCGCGATCTCGTCGGGGAAGACGTAGAAGTCGGTCTCGCCGACCACCTCGTCGGTCCGGACGCCGAAGTGGGACCCGAAGTACTTGTTGATGTAGACGAACCGCCCCTGGTCGTCCTTGACGTAGATGAGGGCCGGGGAGTTCTCCACGATGTCCTGCAGGTACCGCATCCTGTTCCGCAGCGCTCCGCGGGCCAGGGCTGCGTGGTCCGCGTGGTCGTCGAGGGCGATCACGACCTGGTGCGGCGCACCGACCTCCCCGGGGACGACGGAAGCCCGGAGGCCGACCCACACGTGCCGGCCGTCCGGTCTGATACAGCGCGCCGCCGGCACCGAGAGCGGCTCCCAGCCCGCCGCCACCTGGGCCAGCACACCGGACCGTCCGGGGGGGAGCTCGACAACCTGGTCGAACGGCCTGCCGATGAGCTGCTCGGCCGTCGTGTCGAGCAGGTCGCAGAACGCACGGTTGGCATCCACGATGCGGCCGCGTCGCACGGTGTCCATCTCCACGACCGCGAGCGGGGACGGCGCGGACCAGAAGGCCGCGGACCGCCGTGGCCCCATCGGGTCGGCACGCGCCTGCGGCTTCACCCGCTCCGTCAAGGTTCACCTCGCCTGCTCTCCGCTTGTCGGGAGCATACGGCCGGCGGCGTGGGCGGCCGTGGCGTGCGGTGTCGGCGGACACAGCGACGGCCGGCCGGCCGGCTCAGCCGAAGGGTGGGTCCGGGTTCATCCTCCGAAGCTCCACCCGGACGATGGCCGGGCGTCCGCGCGAGCGCGAACCTGTGCACGGCCTGCGCTGCGGACAAGGAGACCTGCCTGAGGTGACGTACTCCATCATCGCGCGACATCCGGTGACCGGCGAGTTCGGAGTCGCCTGCCAGTCGCACTTCTTCGGGGTCGGATCCGCCGTGAACTGGGCCGAGGCCGGCGCCGGGGCGATCGTGACCCAGTCGTTCGTGAACCGCGACTACGGGGCGCTCGGGATCGAGCGGTTCCGCGCGGGCGAGAGCGCCCCCGCCGTCCTGGCCGACCTCCTCGCCGAGGACCCGCATCCCGAGCTGCGCCAGGTCGCGATGGTCGACCACAACGGTCGGTTCGCAGTGCACACCGGGGCGCGATGCGTGCCCGTCCGGGGGAGCCGGCAGGGCGGGTCGTTCAGCGTGCAGGGCAACATGCTCGCCGGAGAGGACGTCCTCGACGCCATGGCCGCTGCGGCGGAGACCGGGCTGGAGGCGGGGCAGCGGCTCGCGACCGTGCTCGTCCAGGCGCTCCGGGCAGCGGAACGGGCCGGCGGCGACGCCAGGGGCAGCCAGGCCGCAGGGATCATGGTCGTAGGTCCGCACCGCACCGCATCACCACGACAGGAGGTGCTCGTCGACCTCCGCGTCGAGGACTCCACCGATCCCGTCGGGGAGCTCGAAAGGCTCGTCGAGCGCCACAGCCTGTTCGAGGACATCGTCTCCGTGCTCTTCGCCGAGGGCCTGATGCTCGGGCCCTTCCGGGAGCCCGGGCCCGGGGCCACCGATGCCGCTCTCGATCGGCTGGCCCGCGCGGCGGCCGAGCTGGGTGAGGAGAACCCGGAGGCTGCGCTGTGGCGTGCCGTGCTCCTGCTGCGCGCAGGGCGGAACGGCGAGGCCACGGACGCGCTCGCGCGGCTCTACGCAACGCGACCGGACCTGCGTGCCTTCCTCGCGCGGCTCCGGGAGGCGGGTTTCCTCGATGCGGCGGCCGCTCGAGGAACCGCCGAGCAGGAGGTCGGGCTCAGCGCACCGGATATCGACCAGTCCCCACGGGAGTTGCCGTGAAACCACCGTTCGCCTCTCGCCGGGAACCCGTTCCGGTGTACCGGGTACGACGCGCTCGTCCGGTCTGCGCGCGGCGCGGCGGGGCGGCCCGGCGCAGGTCCCTGCCCGGAGCCCGTCGATGAGCCCCGCAACGCGCGGATCCGTCGGCGGACCGGTCGGGCCGGTCTCCTACCTGAGCTGGCCCGGCCCCGACTCCGCCACGCCGATCCTGTTCCTGCACCCGGTCAACACCGCCGCGGCCGTCTGGAGCGGCGTCGCCCGCGAACTCGCGGGCCGATGGCCGGCCGTCGCCGTCGACTACCGCGCGCACGGGGAGTCCGCCGCGGGTGGGCCCTACCTGCCGGCGGACTACGCGGCGGATGCACTCGCGGTGCTCGATGCCCTGGGCATCCGGCGAGCGCACGTCGTGTGCGGTTCGATCGGTGGGGCGGTGGCGGTCGAGCTCGCGGCGGCCGGCGACCGGGTCGCCAGCATCACCGCGCTGGGGGCGTCGCTGCGGCTGGCCTGGCCTGAAGCCACCCTCACCGCGGTCGAGGACGACCTGCGCCGGAAGGGGGTCCGGGAGTGGTTCACCGAGCACGGCGCGGATGTCCTCGGACCCGCGAGCCGGCCGCAGGCCGCGGCCGAGCTCGCCGAGCTGGCCAGCCGGGGCCGGGACGTCGACGTCGTCGTCGACGTTCTGCGTGGGACTTTCGGGCTCGCCGACTCCCGGCCCGCCGCCGAAGCGGTGAGCGCGTCGCCCCCGCCGGCGCAGGTGGTGCTCGGCGCGCACGACCCGACCTGCCCGATGGAGATGGCCCGCGAGCTGGCGGGATTCCTGCGGTGCGAGATCCGCGTCCTCCCGGACATCGGTCACCTGCCGATGCTCGAGGACCCGAAGGGCGCAGCAGCTGTGGTGAGTGAGTTCCTCGCCGGGCTTGCGGAGGCGGGCCGGTAGCCTCGGTCCGGTGTCCTTCGGTCCCGTGGAGGGACGATCGGCCGCTGCGCGCGACGCCGCCCGGGGGAGGGGTTCCAGCAGTGGTTCCCGGTCTCACCCGCCCAGGGGCGCCGGCGGGCGGCGAGATGCGCAGCCCACGGCCGGCTTCCCCGACCTCGGGGCCCATCGCCGCGGCGGTGTGCTCGAGCGTCGCGCGGTAGGCCAGGGTGCCCACCGCGGTGACCCACCCGAATGGAGCGGGTTGCCGCTGCGGACCAGGCCCGCCCATTGCAGAAGGTGGCGACAACGCGAGCGGGCCTACGGGGGTCACTTCAGCCGCCGACGCCTACGTGACCAGGCCCGTCAACGTCGTCGCTCGATCGAGGCGACCAAGGGAGATCGCCCGCGTCTTCGTGGGCGTGGTCATTCTGTTCGGGGCCTGAGCCCGAGCATCGCGTCGATCTCGGCGCGATGGTGGGCCAGCGGCGTCGTCGGGAAGCCGAACTCATCCTTGTGCAGGGTCGCCGATCCGCACCAGCCGCAGCGACCCGCCGCGTCCAGCACGGCCCGGCCCTCGAGCTCGCTGCGCCGGTCCCCGGACGGGCCGGCCACGGTCTTCGATCCACCCGGCCGCACCGCGGGTTTCGGGTTGCGGCCGGACATCTGCCGGTACAGCCACCAGCCGCCGAGGGGAATCGCGACGATCACCGCGGCGGCGAGTACCCACTGCACGAGCCCGACCACGAAGCCCACGGCGATTCCGGCCAGCACGAGCACCCCGATGATCTGCGCCACCCGCAGTACAGCCTTCGACATGGTCGGCGTCCTTTCACGTCACCGGATCCGGTGGCTGTGACCGACGTTACCCCGGTGGCGCGGATGACGGGTCACGCCGATGGCGGTCTCATCTCGCGGCGCCCCGAGCTGTCGGACGCCGCCTGCGGTTGCGTTCGGGTCCGTTCGGATTTCCTGCCCGCTGGGGGCCCCCGGGCCCGTGCGGCATGGACGAGGCGTAGCAGGCCAGGTAGACGGCGAGGAACTGGTTGGGATCGTCGAGGTCGACGTCGAGCACCTCGAGAACCCGCCTGATCCGGTTCGCGACCGTGTTGCGATGCAGGTAGAGCTGCTGCGAGGTCCGGCTGATCGACCGGTTGTTCTCGAGGTAGACCCGCAGCGTCGTCATGTACTCCTCCTGCTTGACGTTCCCTACAGTGGTTAGCGGGGCGAGCAGGTCGTCGATGTTGTGCCGGACGGAGCTGGACGAATACCACTCGACGAGCAGCCGGCTCAGCCCCGGCGCGTCGAACAGGACGGGCTCATTGACCGCGCCGCGCAGCCGGGCGCTCTGCAACGCCGAGTCGGCCTCCGCCCGCGAGGCGCGCAGCCCCTGCAGGCCCTCGTGCGAGCCGCCGACGCCGCAGAGGACCTCGACGCCGGGGAACGACTCGACGGCGCTGTCGAGCACGGCCTGCACGGCAGCCCGCAGCCGCCGCATCTCGGCGGGTCCGTCGGGGTGGTTGAGGCTGCGCAGCAGCAGGACCCCGCCGGCTCGCGGCGCCATCGTCCAGCGGCCCTCGTGGCGGGCCGCGGACTGCGCGGCCACGCGGCCCAGGGTCTGCGTGTGGTGGTAGGCGGTGATCGGGTCGTCCTGCGTGAGCGCCAGGAGGTTGGAGAACTCGAGGTTCACCACCTGGTTCCACCCCTCGACGCGGACGCCGATATCGGCCGCCCTGCGCACCAGGGGCCCGCTCTCCTCGGTGGTGGAGTCGAGCAGCTGGTTCAGCAGTTCCCCCGCCGACAGCAGCGACAGCTGCTCGACGCGTTTGGTCTCGATCGAGCGCTTCGTCATCGCCGCAGAGATCCGCCACATCGCGAGCTGCGCGAGCGCGTCCTCCGGGGCGACGGTCGGCTCCCGCTGCAGCCACGGGCCGTCCGGATCGGTCAGGACGGCGGGGATGCCCGCGAGCAGCGGATCCCGGCTGCCCAGCGCCAGGCCGAAGATCCGCGCGGCGCCGCTGCGCCGCAGGATGTCCTCGTCGGTGACGTCCTCGGACTCGAGCCCGTCGACGTCGTGACACACGCCCATCGCCCGTTCCAGCAGCGTCGGGAGCTGCTCGTCGAACATCCTGATGATGGTGGTGAGCAACTGGGTGACGTCGGCCCGGCGGGTGAGGCGAACCAACGCCAGGTCCTCGCGCCGCGCGAGCGCGAGAGCGCTGAGCGAGGGCCGTGGCGCCTCGGACTGCAGGACCAGGCCTGCCACGTCGTCCAGGCGCCGTAGCGCCACGTCCAGCTTGTAGCCCTCCGCATCCCGGGAGGCGGCTCGACCCAGCACGACCAGGGCCTGCGGGGGGCAGTCTCCGAGCTCCTTGAGGTCTTCGGCCAGGCAGACCACCCGGACTTCCCGGTCGGGCGAGCCGGCCAGCAGCTCGACGAGCCCGGGCGCGCGACGCTCCAGCTCAGCGAGCACGGAGGCTACGGTCAAGCGAATCATGGCCCAACTCTCACACTGTGCAGCTCAAACAATCAATGACGTGATGCTGTGCACAGCGCCCATGGTTGGAACGCGCCGTCGCCGCTAGGTTCTCGCACAACACACCGGCAACCACGTCGGATAACGGGTTGGTGGCACCGGCTCGGGCCTCAGGTGTGTCGCCAGGATGGCGACGGCGGATCTTGGAAGGAACGGCTCTGTAGTGAACGAAGCCCGGCTCGGCATTCTCCTCCTCAGCACCACCGCTCCGGAGCAACTCTCCGAACTGGCCGGACGCTGCGAGGGGTTCGGCTTCGACGAGGTCTGGCTCGCCGAGGACTACTTCTTCTACGGTGGTCTCAGCAGCGCTGCGCTGGTGCTCGCGGCCACCGAGCGGATCCGGGTCGGCCTCGGCATCCTCTCCTGCGTCGCGCGGCATCCGGCGGTCACGGCGATGGAGATCTCCTCGCTGGAACGGTCCTTCCCCGGCCGGTTGATGTCGGGCGTGGGCCACGGCGTTCCCGCGTGGGTCCGGCAGATGGGGCTGACGCCGAAATCGCCGATGCGGGCGCTGGAGGAGGCCGTCACGGGGATCCGGAACGTTCTCACGAACACCGAGCCCTACACGGCCGAGGGCGAGTACTTCACCTTCCAGGACATCACGCTGTTCCACCCGCCCTCGACCGACGTCCCGCTCTACCTCGGGGTGATCGGAAAGAAGGGCTGCGAGCTGGCCGGTCGGATCGCCGACGGGAACATCCTGTCCGTGCTGGCGCCCACCGAGTACGTCACATGGGCGCGGGAGCTCGGGCAGCAGGGCATGAAGCAGGCGGGCCGTGACGGCTCGTTCAGCGTGCCCACCTATGTGCTCACCGCCGTCGACGAGGACCGCGACGTCGCGAGGGCCGCCGTCCGGGAGTCTCTGGCCTTCTACCTCGACGCGCTCGGCCCCACGCCGCTCACCGGTGCCATCGGCATCAACGACGCCGTGGCCGAACTGTCCGCGGGCGGGTACGAGGCCCTCGTCGAGGGCATGCCGGAGGACTGGATCGACCGCCTCGCCATCTCCGGCACCCCCGAGGAGGTGGCGAGGCGGATCGAGCAGTACTGGGCGGCAGGGGCGGACAGCGTCATCCTCTCTCCGCAGCCCGCCGACGAGGTCGGAAGACAACTCGAGCTGATCGCCGCCGAGGTGCTCCCGCGGCTGACGCGGTGATGACCTCGCGCGGCGGCGCCATGTGCATCGACCTGGACAACCTGCCCGCGCTCTCGCTGGGCGCCACGGTGTTCGCGGGGGGAGGCGGCGGAGACCCACGGATCGGCGAACTCATGGCGCTGAAGGCGATCCGTGAGCTCGGCCCCGTCGAGGTCAAGCCCCTCGACGCCTTCGACGACGACGACCTGATCATGCCGTGCGGCATGATCGGGGCCCCGACCGTCATGGTGGAGAAGATCCCCAACGGCGGCGAGGGCCGCGTCATCCGCGAGGCCTACGAGCGCCATTTCGGCCGGCCGGTCGCCGCCGTGATGCCGTTCGAGATGGGCGGCATCAACGGGGTCCTGCCCGTGACGTGGGCTGCCTACGCAGGCCTTCCGCTGGTGGACGCCGACTTCATGGGACGGGCCTTCCCGGAGCTGCAGATGCTCACGCCCCACCTCTACGGGATGGCGGGGTCCCCCTCGGTGATCACCGACGAGCGGATGCAGACCGTCGTGTTCGACACCATGGACAACATCTGGCTCGAGAAGCTGGTGCGCAACTGTGTCGCGTCGCTCGGCGGGTCGGCCTGCGGCGGGCTCTACCCCATGACCGCCGGCGCGGCCCAGCGACCCGCGATCATCGGGACGCTGAGCAGGGCCGTCCGAATGGGAGAGGCCATCCGGCGCGGCGGTGAGGATCCGATCGCCGCGATCTCCGAGGTCGCACCCGTCACGCGCCTGGGGCAGGGCAAGGTCGTCGACATCGAAAGGCGCACCAGCGGTGGCTTCGTCCGCGGCTCCGCCCTGATCGAGGGCCTGGGCGCCGACAAGGGACGGCTGTTCCGGCTGGAGTTCCAGAACGAGAACCTCGTGGTGCTCGAGGACGGGGAGGCGCTCGCCACCGTCCCGGACATCATCACGCTGCTCGACACCCACACCGGGCACGGACTCGTCACAGAGGGGATCAGGTACGGGCAGCGGATCGAGATCGTCGCGTTTCCCGCACCGGAGGTGTGGACCAGCAAGGAAGGTCTGGCGGCAGTCGGGCCCCGGGCGTTCGGCTACGACTTCGACTTCGTCTCGGTGGTGGATCGGCATGCGTGAGTCCAGTCGGCTGCGGGTCGGCATCGACGTCGGTGGCACCAATACCGATGCCGTCATCATCGATGACCAGGACAAGCTGCTGGCGAAGGTCAAGCACCCCACGACCTCCGACGTGACCACCGGGATCCTGAGCGCGCTCCGGCTCGTCCTCGAACAGCTCCACGGTGCTGCCGCGAACGTCAGCCACGTCATGCTGGGGACGACCCACGCCACCAACGCGATCCTCGAGCGACGCAACCTCAACCGCGTCGCCGCCCTGCGGCTCGGCGGCCCGGCGACACACGCCATCCCGCCGCTGACGGGCTGGCCGGAGGACCTCAAGGCCGCGGTCTCCTGCGGGGAGACCGTCGTCGACGGCGGTGTCGAGATGACCGGCGAGCCGATCGTGCCGCTCGACGAGGACGCAGTGCGCCGCTTCCTCGACAGCGTGTCCGAGCAGGCGGAGGGCGTGGCGATCTCCGGGGTCTTCTCGCCGGTGCTCTCCGACCAGGAGTACCGGGTCGCGGAGCTGGTCCGGGAGGTGCTCGGCGACATCCCCGTCTCGCTCAGCCACGAGATCGGCTCGCTGGGACTGCTCGAACGGGAGAACGCCTGCGTCCTCAACGCGGCACTGGTCGCGGTCGCGGAGCGGGTGACGACCGGGCTGAGCAACGCGATGACGACCAACGGGATCACCGCCGAGGCCTACATCGCGCAGAACGACGGCACCCTGATGAGCCTGGACTACGTCCGTCGCTACCCGATCCTCACCATCGGCAGCGGACCGACCAACAGCATGCGCGGGGCCAGCTACCTGACCGGCGCCATGGACGCGCTGGTCGTCGACGTCGGTGGCACCTCGACCGACATCGGGATCCTCACCTCGGGGTTCCCGCGGGAGTCGTCCACCGCGGTGGAGATCGGCGGGGTCCGGACGAACTTCCGGATGCCCGACCTGGTGTCGCTGGCGATCGGTGGCGGGACGATCGTCGGAGCGGCCGGGGACGCCGTGTCGCTGGGCCCCGGCAGCGTCGGTTACCGGCTGTCCACCGAGGCGCTGGTGTTCGGCGGTGCGGTTCCGACGGTCACCGACGCGATCGTGGCCTCCGGCCGCGCCCGCATCGGCGACGCCGCCCTGACGGCCGGGAGCCGGGAGATGCTGCTCCGAGCCATCGCCGCCTGCGATGCCCGTATCGAGGACGGCGTCGACCGGGTCAAGACCTCCGGTCGCGAGCTTCCCCTGATCGCGGTCGGAGGCGGCAGCGGACTGATCCCTGAGGTGCTGGCCGGCGTGGCGGGCGTCCACCGTCCGGAGAACTACGACGTGGCCAACGCGATCGGTGCGGCCATCGCATCGGTGTCCGGTGAGCTCGACCGGGTGTTCGCCTACGGGAAGGACGGCCGGGACGAGGCCATCGCCGAAGCGGTGCAGCTGGCTCGGGACGAGGCGATCCGGGCCGGCGCCGACCCCGCTCACGTGGAGGTGGTCGAGATCGAGGAGGTCCCACTGGCGTACCTCACCGAACCGGTCGCCCGCGTCAGGGTGAAGGCGGCCGGGCCGCTGAAGACGCACTGACGTCGGCATGCGTCCGTCATCTTTCGGGGCCGAGATCAGCGTGCTACGCCGATCGGCCTGTGATGCCGGGTGCACCGGAAACCGTGTGAACGTGTGTGGCTTGCACATGGCCTCGATGCCACACCGTTCCTAGATTGTCCGTATTCGACCTTCTCGGAAGGAGGTGTCATGGAGCTCCGCGCAGCCGACTCCCTGGACGACGCCCTGGAGGTGCTGTCCCACCGGGGGGACCAGTGCCAGGTTCTCGCCGGCGGCACCGACGTGATGATCCAACTCGCCCGCGGCGAGATCGCCCCCGCCGTCCTGCTCCATGTGGAGAAGCTCGATGAGCTGCGGGGGGTCGAGGCGAACGGAGACACCCGCCTCGGGCCCCTGGTGACTCATCGCGACCTGGCCAAGGGCCTGCTCGGGGAGCGGTTCCGTTCGATCGCCGAGTCGGCCGCCACCGTGGGCGGTCTGCAGACCCAGGTGGTCGGTACGGTCGGCGGGAACATCTGCAACGCGTCGCCGGCCGCGGACACGCTGCCCGCCCTGCTCGTGCACGATGCCCAGGTCACGCTCCGCAGCAGTGCGGCCAGCCGGACCGTCCCCCTGCAGGATTTCGTCGTCGGCAGGCGGGCCACCACCCGCGGGCCGGACGAGCTGCTCACCGCGATCACGCTCGTCACGCCGGGCGAGCGCACCGGTGACGTCTACCTCAAGGTCGGCAGGCGCAGCGCCATGGAGGTGGCGATCGTCGGGCTGGCGATGCGCCTGGCGTTCGACCCCGACGGCACGGTGAACGACGCCAGGATCGCGCTGGCCTCGGTCGGGCCCTGCCCCATGCGCTCGGCCGACGCCGAGGCGGCGCTGGTCGGTGGCGGGCTGGAACCGGACTCGATCGACGCGGCCGCCGACGCGGTGCTGCGCGACATCACGCCGATGGACGACGTGCGCGGGAGCGCGGCCTACCGGCGCCGGGTGATTCCCGGGCTGCTTCGCAAGGCGGCCGACCTCTGCTCGCAGCGAGCGGGGACAGGCTCCCCGGACGGTGAAGGGTGAATGCGATGGAAATGACGTTCACGGTCAACGGCACGCAGGCGAAGGTCGAGATCGACCCCGCGGAGACGCTGCTCGGCGTGCTGCGCGAGCGGCTCCGGTTGACCGGCACCAAGGAGGGCTGCAACGAGGGCGAATGCGGTGCGTGCACCGTCCTGGTCGATGGGCTGCCCGTGGACTCCTGCATCTACTCCGCCGCGGCCACCGGCGGGCGCCGGGTCGAGACGGTCGAGGGGCTCACCCTCGACGAACTCGGCCGCGACCTGCAGGCCGCCTTCGTCGCCGCCGGGGGCGTGCAGTGCGGGTTCTGCACCCCGGGCTTCATCGCCACCCTCGTGTCCGTGCTCCGCGAGAACGAGGCACCCTCCGAGGACGATCTCCGGACCGCGCTGGCAGGCAACATCTGCCGCTGCACCGGATACAGCCAGATCCTCGACGCGGTCGCCGCGACGGTCTCCAGGAGGAACGGACGATGACGGTCATCGGTGAGCGGATCCCCCGCTCCGACGGGCAGTCGAAGGTCAGTGGCGAGGCGATCTACGGGGTCGACTACGCCGAACCCGGCATGATCTGGGGCGCGCTGCTGCGCTCCCCGGTCAGCTCCGGACGGATCACCCGGCTCGACACCACCGCGGCCATGGCCATGCCCGGCGTCCACGCCGTGCTCACCGCCGCGGACGCGCCCGATGCGTATGCCGGCTGGGTGCTGCGCGACCAGCGGCTGTTCGCCGTCGACCGCGTGCACTTCGAGGGCCAGCCGATCGCCGCGGTGGCCGCCGACACCCTCGCACAGGCTCGTGCCGCCGCCGCGGCCATCGACCTCGAGATCGAGCCGCTGCCCGCGGTGGTCGACCTCGACCATGCCTTGAGCCCGGACGCACCGCTGGTGCACCCGGATTGGGAGAGCTTCGTCCCGACCGCGGGCCCGGACTTCCCCCGTGGGGGCAACCTCGCCGCCGAGTCCATCTCGGATCCGCCCGGGGTCGACGAGGCATTCGCCCGGGCCCACCGGGTGATCTCCGACGAGTTCGTCGCCCAGCGCCAGTACCAGGCCTACATCGAGCCGAAGAGCGCCGTCGGGATCTTCCGCGACGGGCGCTACACCATTCACACCGCACACCAATTCCCTTACAACGTGCGCGACCGGGTGTCACAGTTCCTCAATGTCCGGCCCTCGGCGGTGCGGGTGGTCGGGCACACCATCGGGGGCGGGTTCGGGGCCAAGCTCGACGCCAGCCTCGAGCCGTACGCCGCGCTGCTGTCCCGGGCGGTGCGCGGGCTGGCGGTGAAGCTCGTCAACACCCGCACCGAGGATCTGATCACCTGTCCCAGCCGGGAGGGCGCGATCACGCGGCTGCGCTCCGCGGTGGACGCGGAGGGGAACATCATCGCCCGCGAGCTGGAGGTGATCGCCGACAACGGCGCCTACAGCGGCGAGATGCCCTGGCTCGCCAGCATCGCGCTGCACTGCGCGCGCGGCGTCTACCGGGCCGGCCCCACGCGGGTCGTCGCCCGGCTGGTGTACACCAACACGACCCCGACCGGCGCGTTCCGCGGCGTCAACGGCACGTACCTCTACCACGCCGTCGAGCGGCACATGGACCACATCGCCGCCGAGCTGGGCGTCGACCGGTTGGAGTACCGGCTGCGCCACCTGTTCACCGACGGTGAGGAGCTGCTCAACGGCCAGGTGCTGGACGACGCGGGCATCCTGCGCCAGGGGTTCGAGGCCATCGAGGCCGCCGCGCCGTGGGCCGAGCTGCAGGCGGAGAAGCGTCCCTACCGGGGCATCGGGATCGGCGCGGCGTGGTGGCTGACGAACCCGTCCGCCGGCACCGCGGTCGTCAAGATGCACGAGGACGGCACCGTCGCGGTGGTCACCGCGGCCACCGACAACGGGTCAGGCGCGGTGTCGATGGGCGTCACCCAGGTCGTCGCCGAGCGTCTGGGCATCCCACCGGCCGATGTGCACATCGCCCTGCCGGACACCGACGTCGCGGGGTTCGACGGGGGGTCACAGGGCAGCCGGACCACGCGCATCGTCGGCAAGGCGTCCCAGATCGCCGCCGACGAGGTCGTCGAGAAGCTCAAGAACGTGGCCGCCGGGCTGCTCGAGGCGGCCGCGGAGGACCTCGAGGTCGCCGAGGGGACCGTCCGGGTCAAGGGCGTACCGGGCAAGAGCATGACGCTCGCCGAGGTGGCCGTCACGGCGATGAACACGGTCGGCCCCATCCAGGGCACCGGCTCGTTCGTCACCCCGTTCCCCGACTTCAACCCGGGGTGCGCCACCGGACTGATGCTCCCCTCCTTCCCGACGCCGACCTACCACGTGCATCTCGCCGAGGTGGAGGTCGACCCGGTGACGGGTAACGTGCGGGTGCTGCGCTACCTGGTTGCCCAGGAGGTCGGACGGGTGATCAGCCCCGACGGCACCTACGGCCAGGTGATGGGCGCGGTCACGCAGGGCATCGGGTACGCCCTGCACGAGAGCCTGCGGATCGGTGAGGACGGCCGCTACCGCGAGCGGACGCTGGAGAGCTACCGGCTGCCGCTGGCGGGCGACGTCCCCCGCGTCGAGTTCTTCCCCCTCGAGCACCCCGACCCGGACGGCCCGTTCGGCGCCAAGGGTGTGGGGGAGGGCCCCGTCCTGCTGCCCGCGGCGGTGATCGCCAACGCCGTCAGTGACGCGATCGGCAAGCCGTTCAACCAGATCCCGATCACCCCCGAGGAGGTTCTCGCGGCAATCCAGAGCTGAGATCCCAGTTCGACCGGGTAGAGCGGCGGCGACGCACACGGCCGCGCGCGCTACCTGCTGAACCGGCCACGGTCCCTCCGCAGCGGCGCTCGGAGGGTCGCCAGGCCGGCCGTGTGCCTCCGCAGTACTGGTGACTCGAGGAGCGACAGGAGTTCGTGCATGACCATCGCTGAACCCGTTCACAATCAGAGGAAATACGTCGGGACCTCCGTCCGGCGTACCGAGGACCCCCGACTGCTGGCCGGTCGAGGGCAGTACATCGATGACCTCACGGTGCCCAAGATGATCGAAGGGGCGATCCTGCGCAGCCCGCTTGCGCACGCCCGGATCACCAACATCGACGTCAGCCGGGCACTGGAGCTTCCCGGGGTGTTCGACGTCATCACCGGAAAGGACCTCGCTGCTGTCGCAGGCCAGCAGCCGGTGATCTGGTTGCCGATCCCCGACCAGCGCCTCGCCAAGACCCACGCGCTCGCCGTCGACCGGGTCCGCTGGGTCGGGCAGGCCGTGGCCGCCGTGGTCGCGGTGGACCGCTACGTCGCCGAGGACGCGCTCGAGCTCATCGAGGTCGACTACGAGCCGCTGCCCGTCGTGGCGGATCTCGAGGCGGCGCTCGCCCCGGACGCGCCCAAGCTGTACGACGACTGGCCCGACAACGTGAGCGGTTCGCACAGCTACAAGACAGGCGACGCGGACGCGGCGTTCGCCTCGGCCGACCTTGTGGTCAGCGGCAGCTTCACGCACGGCCGTGCGATGGGCTGCCCGCTGGAGCCGCGCGGCTGCATCGTGAGCTGGGACTCCTTCTCCGACACGCTCGACCTCTGGCTGTCCACCCAGGCACCCAACCTCGCCCGCGACCTGCTGGCCGAGGTCTTCGAGGTGCCGGTGAGCAAGATCCGCGTCCGGACGCCCAACCTCGGTGGCGGTTTCGGCAACAAGTTCGACTTCTACGGCGAGGAGATCATCGCCGCCGTCCTGTCCCGGCGCACCGGCCGCCCGGTGAAGATCGTCGAGGACCGAGCGGACAGCTTCGTCGCCACCGGGCACTCGCGCGACCAGCGCCTCGACTTCGAGATGGCGCTGAACAACGACGGCACCATCGTCGGCCTGCGCGGCATCTCCTACGGGGTCCTCGGCGGCGCTCTCAGCACCGTCGGCGCCGGGCCGTGCTGGGCCTCGGTGCTGACCTGCATGGGGCCGTACAAGATCCCCAACCTCGACGTCACGGTCAAGGTCGTCATGACCAACCGAGCGCCGTACGGCTCCTACCGGGGCTGGGGGGCGCCCAAGGGCAACATCGTGCACGAGCGGCTGATCGAGATGGCGGCCCGCGAGCTGGGGATGGACCGTGCCGAGATCCGGCGCAAGAACTTCCCCGCGCCGGAGGAGTTCCCGTACTTCAGCGGGGCCGCCTTCACGTTCGACAGCGGCCGGTACGCGGACTGCCTCGACCTGGCGATGAGCAAGGTCGAGGAACTGGGCTGGCGGGAGCGCCAGGCGAAGGCCCGGGCCGAGGGGCGCTCCCTCGGGATCGGTTACTCCTTCCACATCGAGCCGAGCGGCTACGGCCCCAGCCGGATCATGAACCTGGTCGGCCTGCAGCACTCCGGCTTCGACGAGGCCACCGTCCGGATGGACTCGGTCGGCAAGGTGACCGTCTACTCGGGCCAGATCAACATGGGGCAGGGCACCCACACCACCTACGCCCAGATCGCCGCGGACAACCTCGGCGTCCCGATGGAGGACGTGGTCGTGGTCACCGGGGACACCGACTCGTGCCCTTACACCGGGTACGGCACGGGCGGCAGCCGGGGAGCTCCGCTCGGCGGTGCGTCGATCCTCCGGGCCAGCCAGCGGCTGCGCGGAAAGATCCTCAGGGTGGCCGCCCAGCTCCTCGAGGCCTCACCGGACGACCTGGAGATCAACGACGGTCAGATCAGCGTGCGCGGCACCAGCAGTAAGTCGGTGTCCACCCGGGACGTCGGGGACGCGGCCTACCGGCGGCTGCTGGACAAGCTGCCCGAGGAGGAGATGCCCACGCTGGAGGAGGTCGACGTCTTCGACCCGCCGAACATGGCCACCTCCTACGGCTGCACGGCCCTGCTGGTCGAGGTCGACCGCGAGACCGGAATGGTGTCGCTGCTCGACTGCCTGCAGGCCCACGACTGCGGCACGGTGCTCAACCCGATGCTGGTCGACGGCCAGCTCGCCGGCGGGCTGGCCCAGGCGCTGGGCGGCGCGCTGCTCGAGGAGCTCGTCTACGACGACGAAGCCCAGCTGAAGACGGCGAGCTTCATGGACTACCTGCTGCCCACGGCGATGGACATCCCGCCGTTCCAGTTCTTCCACCAGGAGACGCCCGCACCGGACATCCCGGGCGGCGTCAAGGGCGTCGGGGAGGCGGGCACGATCGCCGGGGTGTCGCTGGTGGCCAGCGCCATCGACGACGCGCTCAGCGACCTCGGGGTGACGGTGACCCGGTTCCCGGTCACTCCGCCCCGGCTCCTCGATCAGATCCGTGAAGCCCAGTCGCGCAAGGAGGGGTCGGCGTGAAGCCCGCAGCCGTCAAGTACGCCCGTGCAGGCGATGTCCAGGAAGCGGTCGCGCTGCTCAGCGAGCACGGTACGGACGCCAAGGTGCTCGCGGGCGGGCAGAGCCTCGTGCCGCTGATGAACTTCCGGCTGGCCAGCCCGTCGATCCTGATCGACATCAACCGGGTCAACGAGCTGGCGTACGTCCGCGAGGACAACGGCAGCCTGCTCATCGGGGCGATGACCCGGCAGCGTGACGTGGAGACCAGTCCGGTGGTCGCGGCCGCGGTGCCGCTGCTGCCGCAGGCGCTCCACCACGTCGGGCACGTCACCAACCGCAACCGCGGAACGGTCGGCGGCAGCGTGGCCCACGCCGACCCGGCCAGCGAGCTCCCGGCCCTCGTCACCGGCCTGGCCGGCGAGTTGACGGTGGAGGGGCCGAAGGGGCAGCGCACCATCGCGGCCGAGGACTTCTTCGTCGGAACGTTCACCACGGCGATGGAGTACGACGAGGTGCTCACCGCGGTCCGGCTCCCGCGGCTGCCCGCCGGGACCGGTGTCGCGGTCGAGGAGCTGGCCCGCCGGCACGGGGACTTCGCCATCGTGGCCGTGATGGCCGCCGTCCATCTCGCTCCCGACGGCTCGGTCGACCTGGTCCGACTGGCCGCGAGCGGAGTGGATTCCGTTCCGCTCCGGCTGCATTCCGCGGAGGCGGTCCTCGCGGGCGCGCAGCCGACGGCGGACGCGATCGCCGCCGCCGCGGCCACGGTCGCAGCGAGTGTCAACCCGACCGGTGACGTCCACGCTCCCGCGTCATATCGGCGGGACATGGCCCAGCTGTTGGTCAAGAGGGCAGTGGGAGCGGCCATCGAGCGAATTGGAGTGAGCGCATGAGTGACAGTCAGACTGTCTCGGTGACCATCAACGGCCACGTCTACACCGCTGACTGCGATCCGCGGCTCACGCTGGCGGACTTCATCCGTCACAAGTGCGGGCTCACCGGCACCCACCTCGGCTGCGAGCACGGCGTGTGCGGCGCGTGCACCATCATGGTGGACGGCCGCACCGCGCGGGCGTGCCTGATGCTGGCAGTCCAGGTCGACGGCAGCACGATCACCACCGTCGAGGGGCTGGCCAGCGGCAACGAGCTGAACCCGCTCCAAGAGGCCTTCTGGGACAACCACGGCCTGCAGTGCGGTTTCTGCACCTCCGGCATGTTGATGTGTGCCACAGAGCTCCTGGAGGAGAACCCCGACCCATCGGCCGAGGAGGTGCGGGAGGGCATCTCGGGCAACCTCTGCCGATGCACGGGTTACGACTCCATCGTGAAGTCGGTGCTCGCCGCGGCCGAGAAGATGCGCAGCTGACACGGAGGCCCCGGGTCCACGGACCCGGGGCCCCGCCGGCGGAGAGGAACGCTTCGACCTTGTCCGACCACTGATTCACGACGAGTTCGTGGCTCGGAAGCGACCGTGCGAACGTCACGTCGAGCGTGTTCTCCCCGAACGGAGTGGTGCGGTCAGCAAGGACATCGTCGCCGAACTCGTCACGGTGTGGGTGACGTGTGCTCTCCGCCACGATCGGCCGAGTGGCGCTGTACCGCGTCGGCCCTCGGCGCGACGATTCACCGCGCAGCACCACGCCGGGGGGAACAGGAGAGCCCGATCGTTGATCTGAGGAACCACGGTGCCCGTCGTCTGATCGGGACCACGATGATGGTCCTGAGCATCATCGCCGCGTCCGCCTGCGGATCACCGCAGGAAGACCAGGCTGCAGCTCCATCGCAGACCGGCCCGCCACCGGCGGCGACACCCGCGCCGGCCGGGGCCACCGACGTCAACCGACTCGTGATCCAGGCCGAGGACATCCCGCTTCCCGGCTTCTCGCAGCATGGTTCCCAGCCGATCGACGAGAGCGGTGTCAAGGGCGTCGCGGTGGTCTTCGGCGACGAGGCGGGCAGCCGCCAGCTGGGCGAGACGATCGTGCTTCTGCCGGACGCCGATGCGGCTCGAAGGGCCATGCAGGGCGCCGTGTCGTCGACGCAGGATCAGCGCTCGGGTGTCACGACGTCGGCCGTGCCGATCGGCGACTCCGGCGTGCTGATCACCGGGTACGAGCTGGGTGGGACGGCGTCCACGATGTTGCTCTTCAGCCAGGGCGTGGCCTCGGTGGCGATGGACTTTCGCAGCGCTGCGACCGATCCGGTACCGGTGGACGTCGTGACCGCGGTGGGTGCCAGACAGGCCGATCTCCTCAGGCGGGGCCTCGGCTGACCGGCCGTCGAGTTTCGCCTCCATCGCTTCTCACCCGTTCGCGTACTCTGCCGGGAGTGCGCGCATCGGGAACCGTGGAGGACACCACGGGCTACGGCCTCCACGACCACCTGTGTGTGGCCTACGACGACCAGGTCGAGTTCCGCGCCCAGGCCCGGCGGTTCTTTTCCGACGGCTTGGCGTTGGGCCAGCGGGTGCGCTAGGTCGCCAGCGGCGATCTCGCGGCGCTCCGCGATGAGGTGAGCGGACTCGACGGTGCCCGGCCCGGGGCGGTGGATGTCGAGTCGTTGCTGTCCACCTACCGCACCGACGCGGTGGTGCAGCCCCACGACCAGGTGCGGGCGTACGCGGAGGCCACCACCGACGCGCTGGCCAGCGGTTTCACCGGTTTGCGGGTGGCGGCCGAGGTGACGCAGCTCGTTCGCAGCCCCGAACAGCGCGACGCGTTCGCCCGGTACGAGCACCTCATCGACCGCTACATGACGAGCGAGCCGTTCTCCGCGATGTGCGCCTACGACCGCTCGGAACTGGGCAGCGCGGCGGTCGCGGAGACCGCCTGCATGCATCCCAACGCGACCGAGGGCGCGGCGCCCTTCCGGCTGCACGCCGCCACGGACGCTGCGGCGGCGCTCGGCGGCGAGGTCGACCTGCTCGGCCTCGACCTGTTCGTACGTGCGGCCGGCCGGGTCGATCTCGTACCGGACGGCGGCGAGGTCGTGCTCGATGCGTCGGAGCTGACCTTCATCGACCACCGCGGTCTGCTCGCGCTCGCGAACCTCGCTCGCCGGCTCGGGGTGACGGTCGTGCTGCGGACGTCGCTGCGCACCGCCCACCGCCTGGTGGATCTTCTCGGCATCCAGGGTGTGCGCGTGGAACGGCCGGCATGAGGTCAGGTGCGGCGGCGGACTGCGGACCTGCTGGCCGATCACACCGCACGGGGCGCTGCGCAGATCCGGGTGGTCGGCGACGTCCCGCACCCGGGGTCCGGGGTCTCGTGGGAGGAATGGGCCCGCTACGAGGCGGCGGTCCACCACGCCTTCGACGACTTCCCGATCTGGGGGATGTGCCCCTACGACACCCGCACCGCCCCGCCCGAGGTGCTGGCGGACGTGCAGCGGACCCACCCGCGCATCGTCACCGCCGACGGCGAGCACCTGATCAACCCGGACTTCGAGGACCCCGTCGGTTTCCTGGGGACCAGGCCGACCATGCCGTTCCCCGTCGAGCCCGGTCCGCCGGTGCTCGACCTCGCCGACCCGACGCCGTCGGGTGCCCGCCGGGCCGTCCGGGATGTCGCCGCTGCGAGCCTGCTGACACCCGACCAGGTCGATGACCTGGTCATCGCCGCCAGCGAGGCGGTGAACAACGCCATGCGCCACGGCGCGCCGCCGATCCGGTTGCGGGTCTGGAACTGCGGGCGGCGGGTCGTGGCCGCGGTCACGGATGCAGGCGGCGGGCCGAAGGATCCCTACGCCGGGCTGTTGCCGGCGAAGGAGAGTGCGACCGCTGGGCTGAGGCTGTGGATGACGCACCAGATCTGCAACGAGGTGACGGTCCACCGGGAGGACGAGGGGTTCACCATCCGGATGGTGGTCGGGAAGCCGGGCATCAGCGCCTGACCTGCTGGGACTTCCGCCGTCGCATCCTCGCCGCGTTCGTGCGGGGCCGCACCACGCGTCAGATCTGCTGCGTCAGGTTGAGGGCGTTGCCGTCCGGGTCCTGCACATGAGCGACCCGCTGACCCCACGGCATGTCGTTGGGCGGCCCGAGGACGCGGCCCCCGAGCGCTTCGACCTGCCCGAGGAGCCTGTCGACGTCGTCGACGTCCGCGCTGAGCAGCATGCGTTGCACCGCCGCGGTGTCCATCTGGGAGTCGGCTACGAGACCGAGATCGGACTCGCCGACGCGCAGGCCGATGTAGAAGGCCGGACCGTCGTCCGGAAACCGGGCGGTCTCCGCCGCGCCGAGCAGCGAGCTGTAGAAGCGGAACAGGCGCTCCAGGTCGGGCGTGATGATGATCGGCTGGATGGTCGGCAACTGTTCCTCCTCGGTCCCGGGCTCTCGCCTCCTCGGTAGACCGTCGGCGGCCGACGAAATCATCGGTCGACGGGGCCCGGCCGGTCAGAGGGACGCAGGTGGGCGTGGCGACCCGGATGCCGGACGAACACTCGTCGTCCACCCGGCGGCGCCTGCCGGGAGGAGGCGCGGCGGAGCCTGGGCCGACGGTCCCCGACCCGCCGGCCCCGCTCCCGTGCGATCACCAGATGCGGACGCGCTGTTCCGGCGGCGTGAACAGGGCGTCGGACTCCTGCACACCGAACGCCTCGTGGAAGGCGTCGAGGTTGGTGACGACGGCGTTGCAGCGCAGGTCCGGGGGAGAGTGCGGGTCGACGGCCAGCCGGCGCACGGCCTCGGCGTCCCGGGTCACGGCCCGCCACACCTGGGCCCAGCCGAACAGCACCCGCTGCAGGCCGGTCAGCCCGTCGAGCACGGGCGGCTCGCCGGCGCCCAGCGCGATCTCGTAGGCCTTGATCGCGATGGTCAGGCCGCCGAGGTCGCCGATGTTCTCCCCGACGGTGAGCGCGCCGTTGACCTTGTGGTCGGGCAGTCCGGCCGGGGACAGGGCGTCGTACTGGTTGATCAGTGCCTCGGCGCGGCGCTCGAACTCGGCGCGGTCCTCGGGCTCCCACCAGTCGGTCATGTTGCCGTCGCCGTCGTACTTGGAGCCCTGGTCGTCGAACCCGTGGCCGATCTCGTGGCCGATGACGGCGCCGATACCGCCGTAGTTCGCGGCGTCGTCCGCCTCGGGGTCGAAGAACGGCGGCTGCAGGATCGCGGCGGGGAAGACGATCTCGTTCATGCGCGGGTGGTAGTAGGCGTTGACCGTCTGCGGGGTCATCAGCCACTCGTTGCGGTCCACCGGCTTGCCGATCTTGGCGAGTTCGAAGTCCGTGGACCAGGCGCCCGCGCGGCGCACGTTGCCGAGCAGGTCGTCGGCGGAGATCTCGAGGGCCGAGTAGTCCTTCCACTCGTCGGGGTAGCCGATCTTCGGGGTGAACTTCGCCAGCTTCGCCAGGGCGCGCTCGCGGGTGGCCGGACCCATCCAGTCCAGCTCGCTGATGCTCTGCCGGTACGCCTCGACCAGGTTCGCGACGAGGGTGATCATGCGCTCCTTCGACGACGCGGGGAAGTGCCGCTCGACGTAGAGCCGGCCGACCGCCTCGCCCAGCGCGCCCTCGACGAGCGAGACGCCGCGCTTCCACCGCTCGCGCAACTGCGGGGTGCCGGACAGGGTGCGGCCGTAGAAGTCGAAGTCCTCCTCGACGACGGCGTCGCCCAGGTAGTCGGCGAAGGCGGAGGCGGTGCGGATGGCCAGCCAGGCCTGCCACTGCTCCAGCGGGCGCTGCGCCCACAGCTTCGCGGCGGCGACGACGAACGTCGGCTGCCGCACGATGACCTCGTCGAACGCCCCGGTCGGCGCGCCGAGCGCCGCGAGCCATGCGTCCCAGTCGAAGTCGGGGGCGTTCTCCCGCAACGCCGGGAGGGTCATCAGCGTGTACGTCTTCTCCGCGTCGCGGTTGGTCACGCGGTCCCACGACGCCGCGGCCAGTGCCGTCTCCAGCTCCATCACCGTGTCGGCGAGCCGGGCCGGCTCGGGCAGGCCGACCAGCTCGGCGAGCCGGGCCAGGTGCTCGACGTACTTCGCCCGGATCTCGGCGTAGGTGTCCTCGCGGTAGTACGACTCGTCGGGCAGGCCGAGACCGGACTGCGACAGGTGCACCAGGTAGCGCTCGGAGTCCTTGGCGTCGGTGCTCACGTAGGTGCCGAACAGCGAGGTGCGCCCCTCGCGCTGGCGCCGCCCCAGCACCGCCGCGAGGGCGGCCCGGTCGGTTGCGGCGGTGACCTCGTCGAGCAGCGGGCGGAGCGGTTCGGTGCCGGCGGCTTCGATGCGCTCGACGTCCATGAACGAGCGGAACAGGTCGCCGATCTTCCGGGCGTCGCTGCCGGGCTCGCCCATGGCCTGCTCGATGATCGCGTGGACGTCGGACTCAGCGCGGTCGCGCAGGGCGCGGAACGCGCCGTCCTGCGAGCGGTCCTCGGGGATCTCGTGGGTGCGCAGCCACCGGCCGTTGACGTGTCCGAACAGGTCGTCCTGAGGACGGGTGTCGGGGTCGACCCACTCCAGGTCGAGTCCGGTGCGCGACGGTCGCGTCGGGGTGGTGGTCATACCCCATCCTGCCTCGCGTCCGATGCAGCGGGCCACGTGGCGTCCGGGCGGTCGCTCGCGTCTGCCGAGAGATCTCGAGATCGCGGGGGACATGGCGCGGATTGCATGCCGATGACTACGACGCGATGACCGCGCCCGACTGCAGGACATCGGCCGGCATCGGCCGCGCCAGCCGCCAGGTGATCGCTATCGGGCGCTCGCCGCGGTGCTCGACCAGAGTCGCCTTTCCGAGGCAGAGGTACGGGGCGGATCCGAGATCGTCCTTGACCACCGCCCGAACGAACAGCATCACGGTGCTTCCACCGCTGATGTACCGACGCCCGGTCTCGGAGGTCAGCGACGTCGAGTTCTGCGACTCCCAATGGAACAACTCCGCGGAGACCGGGTAATCGCGGTACCTGGTGGTCGGGGAGAAGTCGCGTTCCTCCTTGTGCATGGTGACCGTGAGTGCGTCGACGCCGGTTTCCGGGCACCAGGTGACCCCGGCGGCTCTGCCATGGGGCTTCCGATCCCAATGCGCCCACCTGAGCCCTGCGAGAATCTCCTCGCGCCGGTAGGAGGCATGGGTGAACAGGGGAACGCCCGCGACGTCGACCGGGCGCGGGACGTGCCGGGCGCGGTCGAGGGCCACCGCGAGCAGTTCCTCGATCTCCGCGCAGACGGCGGGGTGGGCGCGCAGGTGCGCGAACCCGTCGGCGTACGAGGTGAACGCGCCGCGGTTGGGCCAGAGTGTGAAGAACAGCATTCGCGCCAGAACTTGATCGCGCTCGGACAGGTCTTCGTAGTCCGGCCCGCCTGGTTCGAGGAGGCGTGAATATGCCTGGGCTCGCACCGGATCGCCAACGCACGAGAGGACGCCAACGCGTCGGAGCAGGGCTTCCTCATCAGGTCCTGGAGGAGCCGAGGGGAAGCCGGCGGCGCGGCGCAGTGCCGTCCAGCTCGCACCTGGCCGCCCGTACACGTCGGCGAGTTCGCGGTCGGCCTCGCTGAGATACTCGGCGAGCCCGAGATCGCCGTGCGACCGGACATCGGCCACGAGGTCGGCCCGTCGGGGTGAGAGCGCACCCTTGACGTTCGCCAGCACCGTCTCGCGCGCGACTTCGTCGAGGAGCAGCTGGGACCCGGCAGGCAGGAACGGGAAGCCGTTCTCGATCTCGCGGATGAGCCGGCCCCGCGGCGCTCCGGTGAGGGCGCGGTATCGCAGGTCGAATCGGTACTCGCGGCGGTGCTGGCCGATGAAGTCGAGAACCGTGAGGACGGCTTTGCCGGGAGCACGGCGCAGACCACGGCCGAGTTGCTGCAGGAAGACGGTTGCGCTCGACGTCGGCCTCAGGAGCAGCAGGGTGTCGACGTCAGGAAGATCGACGCCCTCGTTGAACAGGTCGACCGTGAACAGGCAGCGAACCTCGCCGGTGCGCAGCGCCGTCGCTGCCGCGGAGCGCTCGTGCTGTGGCGTGGCTCCGGATAGCGCCCGCGACGGGATCCCGGCCTCGGTGAAGACCCGGGCCATGTACTCCGCGTGCGCGACCGAAACGCAGAAGCCGAGGGCGCGCATCCGGCCGACGTCGGTGACGCGGTCGGTCAGCGCGCGGATCACCATCGCCGCCCGGATGTCATTGCCGGTGTAGAGGTTGGACAAGCCGGCGACGTCGTAGGCGCCACGCTTCCACTCCAGACCGCGGAGGTCGGTCCCGTCGGCGACGCCGAAATAGTGGAACGGCGCGAGCAGGTCCTGTTCGAGGGCGTCACCGAGGCGAAGTTCGAACGCGGTGCGGCCGTCGAAGAACTCCCGGACGTCCACGCCATCGGCCCGCTCAGGGGTCGCGGTGAGCCCGAGGAGTTCACGGGGCCGCAGGTGGGCAAGCAACCGGCGATACGTCGCCGCTTCGGCGTGGTGGAACTCATCGACCACGACGACGTCGAACTGCGGTATGTCGGGCATCTGCGCGAGCGACTGGACCGAGGCGAAGACGTGCTGCCACCGCTGGGGCCGCTGGCCACCGACGTACAGCTCACCGAACGCGCCGTCGGCGAGGACCTCCCGGTAGGTCCGCAGCGACTGCTCGAGGATCTCCCGGCGATGCGCGACGAACAGCAGCGAACCGCCGAGTCGCTCGTAGTCCAGGGCGGCGACGACGGTCTTCCCGGTTCCCGTTGCGGCGACGACGAGATTGCGGTGCCGGTCATGCACCGTACGTGCGGCCTCGAGCGCCTCCAGGATCTGCTCCTGGTGGGGCCGTGGCCGGACTTCGAGACCGGACAGAGTGATGGTCCCGTTCGAGGAGCCGCTCTCGGCGGCGAGCGCCGCGTCGAGCCGCCCCGCGTCGCGATCCGGGTCGTAGAGCTGGAACCCGGGCTCATTCCAGTAGGTGTCGAAAGTGGCCTCGAACTTGCGAACCAGGGACGGTGTGGCGACCGACGAGATCCGGACGTTCCATTCGAGACCGTCCACCAAGGCCGACTTCGACAGGTTCGAGCTGCCCACATATCCGGTGTCGAATCCACTGCTGCGACGGAACAGCCACGCCTTGGCGTGCAACCTCGTGGATTGCGCGTCGTACCGGACGCGTACCTCTGCTCCGAACCGGCGTACCAGCTCGTCCAGAGCGCGTCGCTCCGTCGCGCCGCGATAGGTCGTGGTGATCACTCGCAGTGGGATGCCCCGTTCCCGGAGTGCGTCGAGCTCATCGGCGAGTACCCGGATGCCGTGCCACCGGATGAAGGCGCACAGCAGGTCCACCCGGTCCGCGCTGGCGAGTTCGGCGCGGAGTTCGGCGCCGAGGTTGGGCTCACCCCGGGTGTTGGTCAGGAGGGCGACATCCGACAGCGGCGTCGTGGGCCGGACAAGGCGATGGACGCCGGGTTGCTCACGCACCGCAATGGCGAGCAGTTGCTGGAGCGCTTCGACCGTGTCCGCGTCGTCGCCGTCGTGATGCAACTCCGAGAGGAGGACGTTGACGGCGTCGAGTCGTTCGTCGTGGGGGAGTCGACCGACGGCGCGTCGAACCGCGTTCGCGACGTGTCGGGCGAGGATGTCCGGTGCATCGGCCGGATCGACGTTCTCGAAGTAGGGCTTCGCGTCAGGAACCGCGTGCAGCGCGCGCTGCAGTGAACGGGTGTTGAGGGATTCGTAGACACCCGCAGCGAGTCCGTCGTTCACCCGCGCAGCCTCGCACAGGGAGATCGAGCTGCTACACCCAGTGGAGTGAGCCCCAGCGGGAGTGCTCGTGGAGAAACCTTGTGCCGCGGGCATGACGCCACGTGCCGCGCCACCGAGCGTCCTCTCGCAGCCGGCCGTCAGCGTGCTCCCGGTGGCGGAGTGCCGCCCCCCGGGCTCTGTCGGTGGGGCTCGTTACGGTGATCGGCGTCCGGTGGACGCTGGGTGATCTCGTCCCCACCATCGACACGAGCAGTGAGCTGTCCGGGGTGCCTCGGGATCAGCGGCGAGCAAGGAGAAGGACGATGACCCCGGAGCACGACCCCGCGATCCGCGACCGGGTCATCCGGCTGATGGGCGTGCTCCGGCAGCTCGCCCTGGCCAAGCACCGACCGCTCCGGCACACCTCGGGGTATGCCCGCGCTCTCTGGCTCGGCGCTGCGCAGGAGCACTGCACGGTCCAGTTCCCGTCCGGGCCGGGGCAAGAGGTGCTGCGGGTCTCCCGCGTGCAACTCGAGCCCGAGCCGGAGAGGCCGCGTGGTCTGGGTAACTGGGTGCAACCGCCGCCGAAGAACGACCCGCTGCGGGAGCCCGTGCTGAAGGAGCGCGGACCCCGGCCGGGGGTGGGCGAGGTCGACCTGGCGGATGCTCCGGAGGTCCGCGACGCCTTCGGCTCCTGGATGCGCGACTGGCGTCCCTGGGCGGAACGGGAACGGCTGCGCCGTCCGCGGCAGGAGATCTTCGAGACGCTCTTCGATCTGCATCGCCTCACCGCCGACCGACCCGAGTCGATCGAACTGGTCCTGTGCTCAGGCCTGTTGCGTACGCCGGGGGTGGATGACGCCGACCTCCGCATCCACCTGATCACGCAGCCGCTGCACGTCGAACAGGACCTCGAGACCGGTGACATGGTCTGCACGCTCGCCGACGACTCCGTCGTGCGCCTGGAGGACGACGAACTGCTGTCGGATCTGCCGTCGTTCGACCTGTCGGGAAGTGCCAACCTGCGCGAGCGTCTCATCGAGCAGGTGGTCAGCCCCATCGACCCGGCGTTGCCGGAGTTCCTCAAGGAGTGGGCGACGAGGACGCTGCGTATCGCCCATACGATCAGCGACACCTGGAACGACGAGCCGGGGCCCGACCCGCGGCTCACGATGACTCCGGCCATCGTCGCCCGACCACGCGGTGCCTACGCCATCCGCGCCTACTACGACGCGATGTCGCGGGCGCTCGCCGACCAGAAGCAGCCGGTGCCGCTCGGGCTGGCCCAACTGGTCGAGGCCATCGAACCCCATGACCGTGTCTCCTGGCTGGAGCGTTCGGAGGCGCTGCCCCCCGCCGACCTCGCCGAGCAGCCGCTGTTCCCGTTGCCGGCCAACGAGGAGCAGGCCCAGATCATCCGGCGCCTCGGGCGGGACAGCGGCGTCGTCGTCGAGGGACCGCCAGGAACCGGCAAGACACACACCATCGCCAACCTCGTGAGCGCGCTGCTCGCCCAAGGCCAGCGCGTCCTGGTGACCAGTGAGAAGGCCCAGGCGCTGCGGGTGCTGCGCGACAAGCTCCCGCCGGCGATGCAAGAACTGTGCGTGTCCCTGACCGACGCATCGGCGAAGGGCAACTCCGACCTGGCGAAGAGCGTCGCCACCCTCGCCGGTCGTAAGACGGACTTCCACCCGGAGCGGGCCGACCGCGAGATCGTCGATCTCGAACGGCGACGGGCCGACATACAGCACACCCACGCCCGCCTGATGGAGAAGATCCGGGCGGTGCGGGAGGAGGAGACCTACCAGCATCCGGAGATCGCACCCGGCTACCAGGGCACGCTCGCGCAGATCGCCCAGCAGCTCAACGCCACCGCAGAGCACGACGGCTGGCTGGGCCACGGAGTTAGCGGCGAGCTACCGCTGACCACCGGCGAGCTCGACGAACTGCTGCACCTCCTACGGTCCGACAGCGACCAGCGACGCGCCAGGCGCGGTCAGCAGCTACCCGAGGCGGAGCAACTGCTGTCCAGCGTCCGGTTCGCGGCGCTGGCCGAGGCGATCGAGCTCGGTGAGGTCCTCCGGTCCGGCGACGACGGGAGCCTGGTCGCGGCCCTGGAGCGGCTGGCACCCGAATCCCTCGCCCACCTCGGGCCGGTGTGCGAGCAGGTGGCCGAGGCCGTGGCCGAGATGCGGGCGCTGCCGACACATGCCGCCTGGACCGCCGGCTCGGCGGACCGCCTGCTGGCCGGTAGCCACGCGCACGTCTGGCAACGGGCTGTCGAGCAGCTCGCGCTGGTGGTGGACAGCGCGCTGGAGCACGACCGGGCGGCGGAGTTCGCGCGGGTGCACGTCGACGCGGCGGTCGATCCGGCAGTCGCCGCACCGGTCTTCGAGCGGCTGGCGGCGCACCTCGCCGCCGGGGGCTCGATGCGGCGGCTGCTCAAGAGCGCGGCACAGAAGGAGGCCGAGCGTTTCAACGGGTCCGTGCTCGTGGAAGGCGCGGCCGTCGCCACCGCGGCGGCTGCCGCCGCGGCGGCCCACCACCTGCGCGTGCTGGAGGGCGCGCGGCGTCTCGATGCCGCGTTCGGCCCGCTGGAGATGGGGCTGGCCGTCGACGCGGACCGCCCGGTCCTGGTGGAGAGGATGCTCGAGCTGCGCCGCAGCTGCGGCGCGGTCGAGCGTGTCCTGGACGCGGTGCACGCCCTCCGGGGGCTGCTCATGTCGTTGCCGGCGACCGAACGTCCCGCGATCAACGGCGTCGCCGCCGCCGACCGCGTCGCCGCGGTCGCGATCGCGGCCTCTCACGCGCGCAACTCGGCGCTGGCCCGGGTGGAACTCGACGATGTCGCGCGGCAGCTGCTGTCCGCAACGCCCCCGGCGGCACGTGCGCCGGAGATGGATGAGCTGATCGAGGCACACCGCACCGCTGACCCGGGGCGCTACGACGAGGCGCTGGCGTCCCTCGAGGTGGCCCGCCGCGAGCAGGCTGACCAAAGCCGGTGCGACGAGCTGTACGAGCGCACCCGCCAGGCGTCGCCGTCGCTGGCCGGGGCTGTCCTCCGTGACCCCGCCGATGCGGTGTGGGCGCCGCGGCTGCGGCGCTGGCCCCAGGCATGGGCGCACGCCTGCGCCACCAGCTGGATCGACGCGCAGACCGAGCCCGGACTCGAGCACCGACTCGAGGCGGACCTCGAGATCGCGGTCAGGGACGCGAGCCGGCTGACCGCGAGCCTGGCCGCGGCGAAGGCCTGGCGATCGTGCCTGAGCAGGATGAGCGCGGAGCAGGTTCAGGCGCTGCAGTCCTACCGCAACGCCATGGCGAACGTCGGTAAGGGGACGGGGAAGTTCGCCGAGCGCTTCCGTGAGTCGGCGCGCGAAGCCATGACCGTCGCGCAGGCGGCGGTTCCGGCCTGGGTCATGCCGATCCAGCAGGTGCTCGCGTCGGTGGCGCCGACCCCGAACGTCTTCGACGTGGTGATCGTCGACGAAGCCAGTCAGGCAGAGCTGACGAGCATCTTCCTGCTGTGGCTGGCGCCGCGCGTGATCGTGGTCGGTGATGACAAGCAGTGCACGCCGTCGGAGGTCTCCAGCGGAGCGCTGCAGCCGGTACTGGATCGGATCGACGCCGAACTGCACGACGTTCCGGCCTATCTACGGACGGCGTTCACCCCGCGGGACAGCATCTTCTCGCTGCTGCGCAGCCGGTTCGGCCAGGTCGTCCGGCTCCGCGAGCACTTCCGGTGCATGCCGGAGATCATCACGTGGTCCTCCAACGAGTTCTACCGCGACGCTCCGCTGGTGCCGCTTCGTCAGTTCGGTGCCGACCGGCTGCCGCCACTGCGGACGTCCTATGTGGAGGGTGGATTCACCGAGGGCGTCAGCACGTCGCTCGTGAACCCCACCGAGGCCGACGCGATCGCCGCATCGGTCGCCAAGTGCCTGGACGATCCCGCCTATGACGGTAAGACCTTCGGCGTCGTGGTCCTGCAGGGCCAGGCCCAGGTCGACGCCATCCGAGTCGCGCTGATGAGGCGTGTCGGTCCGCACCAGTGGGAGGAGCGCAGGGTCCGGGTCGGGACCCCGCCGGACTTCCAAGGTGACGAGCGACATGTCGTCTGGCTGTCCCTGGTCGTGGCGCCCAATTCAGCGCTGCGCGTGTTGAGCGGACGGACCTTCGAGCAGCGGTTCAACGTCGGAGCGTCGCGCGCGCAGGACCAGCTGTGGCTGTTCCACTCGGTGACCGCTGACCTGCTCCGGCCCACCGACCTGCGACGCTCGTTGCTGGACTACATGACGTCGGCCGGATCTTCGCTCGGCCCGGTCCACACCGATGTCTTGCGGGACCGTCCCCACGACGCGTTCGACTCGCTGTTCGAGCAGCGCGTCTACCTCGACCTGTTGGCCCGCGGTTATCACGTCACGCCGCAGGTGGAGACCAACGGCCGGCGAATCGACCTGGTCGTCACCGGTGCCGCGGGCAAGCTCGCCGTCGAGTGCGACGGCGAGGCCTTCCACACCACGCCCGAGCAGCGAACGGCCGATCTGCATCGCGAGCAGGAGCTCAAGCGGTGTGGTTGGACGTTCGAACGCATCCGCGAGTCCGTGTACTACCGGAACAAGGAAGCGGCCCTCGCGCCGGTCTGGGAGAAGTTGGATCAGCTGGGTATCGGGCCGCTGGGCGATGTCTCCGGCGGTACGTGGGTTCCCCGGCCGGCGGTGGTCGAGGAACTCGACGCCCCCGCATGCGAGCTGCCCGTTGAGGTGCCGACGGCCGAAGCCGGATAGTTCGTCCTGTGCCGCGCATGGCGGGCGCGCTCACCGGGCACGGCGCCGCCGGGAGTGGCCTGATCGCCGTCGGTCTGGTCGGGGCAGCGACCGCCGCGTGTTGTCGAGCAGGCCGTCGATCGACAGCGCGCCGGGAACGGCGGTGCGGTGCCGACCGCGAGCAGCCTGAGGTTGTACGGCCCGTGCCCGGCTGTCGGAGGCCCAAGCTATCGTCGGCTGCTCGCCCGCCCGACGCCGAGGAGGACTGTGGCCGAGCAACCCGCACCCCCCGTCGGCCGCGTGGTCGGCACCGAGGACTCCACCCCGCTGCAGTTCAGCGTGGCCCTCGCCGAGGACGCCTACCTGCAGCTCGACGACGTGGTGGTCACCGTGCGCGCCGTGCCCGGCCTCGGGCCCGTCATGACGAGTGGCGTCGTGACCCAGGTCCGGGCTCGGCACGAGGGCGCGAGCTTCGGCTCCGACGTCTTCCTCATCGCCGACGGGGTGCTGCCCGCGCAGGTGCAGGAGATCGCCGAGGTCACCACCACCCGGGTCGAGCCGGAATGCTACGTGCCGCCGCGTCCCGGCGAGCCGGTCCGGCGCGCCACCGGTGACGAGCGGGCGCAGGCGCTGTACTTCGACCAGATGGACACGAAGGTCGCGGTGGGGCTCGGCCGCGACGGCGACCCCATCTACGTCAACCTCGACTTCCTCGACGGCACCCGCGGCGGGCACGTCTCGATCAGTGGCATCTCCGGCGTCGCGACCAAGACCAGCTTCGCGCTGTTCCTGCTCTACTCGATCTTCACCGGCGGGGCGCTCGGGCGCCGCGCGCTCAATGCGAAAGCGCTGGTGTTCAGCGTCAAGGGCGAGGACCTGCTGTTCCTCGACCATGCCAACACCCGGCTGGACGACGAGCTTCGCGCCGACTACGCCCGGCTCGACCTCGCCGCCGCGCCCTTCGCGTCCGTCGGGTTCTTCGCCCCGCCCATACCCGAGGACCTGTCCGGCCGCCCCAACGTGTCGGGCCGGACCAGCGGGATCGCCGCGTTCTGGTGGACGCTGTACGAGTTCTGCGCCGCCGAGCTGCTGCCCTACGTCTTCGCCGACGCCGAGGACGAGCGCAACCAGTACACGATGGTGATCCACCAGGTCGCCGCCCGGCTGCGGCGCGAGGCCGTCGAGACCGGCGACGGCGGAGCGGTCGTCATCGAGGGCCAGGTGCTACGCACCTACGACGACCTCGTCGAGTTCATCTCCGACCAGCTCACCGACGAGGACACCCGCCGCGACTGGGCCGGCCCCGTCACCGGTGTCGGCACGATCAACGCGTTCCTGCGCCGGCTGCGGTCGAGCCTCAAGCCGCTGCGCGCAATCGTCCGCGGCGACCTGGCGAACAACCCTGCCCGGCGGGTGACCACCGAGAACCAGCAGGTCACCGTCGTCGACCTGCACAACCTGCCCGAGCGCGCGCAGCGGTTCGTCGTCGGCGTCGTACTGGCCTCGGAGACCGCCCGCAAGGAGGCCGCCGGCCCGGGTGGGCTGCTGTTCACGATGATCGACGAGCTCAACAAGTACGCGCCGCGGGAGGGCAGCAGCCCGATCAAGGAGGTGCTGCTCGACATCGCCGAGCGCGGGCGCTCGCTCGGGATCATCCTGGTGGGTGCCCAGCAGACGGCGAGCGAGGTGGAGCGGCGGATCGTCTCCAACTCCTCGATCAAGATCGTCGGGCGTCTCGACCCCGCCGAGGCGGGCCGGCCCGAGTACGGGTTCCTCCCACCGTCGCAGCGGGCGCGGGCGACGCTCGCCAAGCCCGGCACCATGTTCGTGTCCCAGCCCGAGATCCCGGTGCCGCTCGCCGTCGAGTTCCCGTTCCCGGCGTGGGCGACACGCCAGTCGGAGTGCGGCGCCCCGCCCCCGACCGGCACCAACGGGGCCACGCGCCCGCGCGACCCGTTCAGCCGGATCCCCGTCGTCGAGGATGAGCCACCGTTCTGATGAGGTTCCTGCACACCGCCGACTGGCACGTCGGCAAGACGTTGAAGGGGCACAGCCGCCTCGACGAGCAGCGCGAGGTGCTCCGCGAGATCGTCCGAATCGCCCGTGAGCAGGAGGTCGACGCCGTCCTCGTCGCCGGCGACCTCTACGACACCGCCGCGCCGAGCGCCCCGGCCCAGCAACTCGTCGTCCAGGCCCTGATGGCGCTGGCCGGCACCGGGGCCCAGGTGATCGTCATCGCGGGCAACCACGACCACGCCGCCACGCTCGACGCCTACCGCCCCTTCGCCGGCGCCGCGGGCGTGACCCTCGTCGGTTCGGTCCGCAGCGCCGAGCAGGGTGGCGTCGTGGACTTCACCTCCCGCAGCGGGGAGAACGCGACGCTCGCGGTACTGCCGTTCCTGTCGCAGCGCTACGCGGTGCGCGCCGCCGAACTCGTCGCGAACAGCCCGGCGGAGAACACCGGCGCCTACGACCAGCTTCTCCGCGACATCCTCGGCTCGCTCACCGGCGGGTTCCGCACCGACGCCGTCAACCTCGTGATGGCGCACCTGACCGTGCTCAACGGGACGTTCGGTGGCGGGGAGCGCACCGCACAGTCGATCTTCGAGTACGCCGTGCCCGCGGCGATCTTCCCGGCCGACGCGCACTACGTCGCCCTGGGCCACCTGCACCGGCGGCAGAAGATGGCCGCCCCGAGCCCCGTGCACTACTCGGGCGCGCCGCTGGCGGTCGATTTCGGCGAGCAGGAGAACACCCCGGTGGTCTGCCTGGTCGAGGCCACCCCGACGACGCCGGCGCGGGTCACCGACATCCCGATCAAGGCGGGACGGCGGCTGCGGACCCTGCGCGGCACCGTCGACGAACTGTCGGGGCTGGCCGGCACCGTGGGCGACGACTTCCTGCGGGTGTGGGTGCGCGAACCCGCCCGCGCGGGGCTGCGCGAGGAGGTGACCGACCTGCTGCCCAACGCCTTGGAGGTCCGGATCGACCCGGACTTCGCCACGCCGGTCACCGGCTCCCGCCCGTCGAGCGGTCCGGGAGTGGAGCGCAGCCCGTCGGAGCTGTTCCGCGAGTACTGCGCCACCCGCGCCGTCGCCGACCCGCGGCTCGACGCGCTGTTCGCCCGGTTGCACGACCGGGTCACCGAAGGCTCGTCCGCGGGCCCGAGCAGCGAAGCCGGGGGTGCGTGATGCGTCCGGTCCTGCTGGAGATGCACGGCTTCGCCGCGTTCCGCGAGCGAACCACGGTGGACTTCACCGGTGCGGAGTACTTCGCGCTGGTCGGTCCCACCGGCTCGGGCAAGTCGACCGTGATCGACGCGATGACGTTCGCGCTCTACGGATCCGTGCCGCGTTGGGACGACCGCCGCATGGTCGCCCTCGCGATGGCCCCGAGCGTGAACCGCGGGACGGTGCGGCTCCTCTTCGACGCCGGGGACGCCCGCTACGTCGTGGCTCGCGAGCTGCGCCGGTCGGCCAAGGGCGGGGTCACGGTCCGCAACGCCCGGCTCGAACGACTCGCCGACCCGGCCGGGTTCGGCGCGGCCGGCGAGGACACCGAGGTGCTCGCCGCCGACTCCGCCGTGACGAAGGAGGTCGAGCGGCTGCTGGGGCTGCCGTTCGACCAGTTCTGCCAGTGCGTGGTGCTGCCGCAGGGTGACTTCGCGGAGTTCCTGCACGCCAAGCCCGCCGCCCGGCAGCAGATGCTCACCCGGCTGCTCGGTCTGGACGTCTACGAGACGATCGCGAAGGAGGCCAACCGCGAGGCCGCCGGGGCCGGCGAGCGTGCCGAGGTCATAGCGGGCCAGCTCGCCGCGTACGCCGACGCGGGAGACGAGGCGGTCGCGGCGGCGGGGGAGCGGGTCACGGCGTTGGAGTCGCTGTCGCAGCGGGTGGCCGTGCGGCTTCCCGAGCTCGTTGCGGCCGCGGGGGCGGTCGAGGCCGCCGAGGCGGTCGTCGTGCAACTACGTGACGAGCGTGGCCGGCTCGCGGCCCTCGCCGTCCCCGATGGAGTATCCGAAGTGGACACGCGGCGACGATCGGCGGTCGAGCAGGCCGATGCGGCGCAGCGCCGGTTCGCGGCCGCCGAGGCCGCGGACACCGCCGCGCGGGAGGCCCGCGCCGCCGCCCCGGAGCGCGCTCCGCTCGAGCAGGCCCGCCGCGATCACCGCGATCTCGCCACCGCGCTCGCCGCGCGGCCGGGTGCGCAGCAGACGCACGTCGCGGCGCACGCGGCCTACGAGACGGCCGGTGCGGCGGCGGCACAGGCGGCCGCGGCCGTCGAGGCGGCGCGGGCGCACCGGGACACGTCCGCGGCCGCCCTCGCCGCGGCTCGCGACACCGTGCAGCGCCTCGCCGACGAACGGGACCGGCTCAGCGGACTGCGCCTTCCCGACGGACTCGACCGGCTCGACGACCGGCGCCGGGCCGCGCACGACGACCTCGTCACCGCGCAGAAGTCCCTCGACGAGGCCGAGGCCGCCGAGGCCGCTGCGCGCGAGCAGCTCGCCGCGGCACCGGAGCGTGGGCCGCTCGAGCGGGCCCTCGCCGACCACGCGGCGCTCGCCGCCGCGCTCGCCGCGGAGCCGGCGGCGGCGCATCGGCACGTCGACGCCGTCCACGCCCGCGAGACAGCGGCCGAGCAGGTGGCACAGGCCCGGCACCGGCTGGCGCACGCCCGGGAGCGCCGGGAGCAGGCCGCGCTCGCCGACCGGGCCGCAGCGCTGCGGCCCTCGCTCGTGGCGGGGGAGCCCTGCCCGGTGTGCGAACAGGTCGTCGCCACGCTGCCCAGGGTGCCGGTCGCCGACGATTTGAGCACCACCGCCGACGCCGTGGCCGCTGCCGAGGACGCACTCGAGGCGGCCCGGGCCGCGGAGTCGGCGGCCGCGACGGCCGAGCAGCGCGCCGCCGCGGAACACGAGCGGGCAACGGACGAGATCACGCGGCTCCGCGCGGCCCTCGCCGGCGCACCGGCGACCGCGCAGGCCACCGCCGACGCCCTCGCCGCGCTGGACCGGCTCTCCCGGTCCGCGGAGCAGGCCGATGCCGCCGTGCGCCGCGCCCGCCGGGAGCGGGAGGACGCGGCCCGGGCGGTCGAGTCGCTGCGGGGCGAGGTCACCCGCGCCGCGGCGGCACTGCGCGCGGCCCGAGACCCGCTGGTCCCGCTCGGCGCCCCTCCCGTCACCGACGATGTGCTCGGCGGCTGGACCGCGCTCGCCGGGTGGGCCGAGCAACAGACCGCGTTCCGGGACGCGGCGCTGGCGGACGCCCGCGACACCGCGGTGGCCGCCGAGCAGGCCGCGCGGGCCGCGGCGCAGGGTTTCGAGGAGGCCGAGCGGGCCGCCACCGCGCGCCGCCGGGACGAGACCGAGGCGGCGCGCGCCGAGCAGGCGACACGCAGTGATCTCGGCGCGCTCGAGGACCGGATCCGCCGGCTGAGCGCAGCGCTGGAGACGGCGCCGTCGGATGCAGAGGCGGCGGCGGCGCTGGAGCAGCTCGATGCGTTGGACGCCGCGGCCCGTGCCGCCGATGCCGAGCTGCGGGCCGCTCGCACCGCACGATCCGCCACCGACAAGGCCCTGGCGCAGGTGAACCGCGACGTCGGCGCGGCATGGGACGCGCTACGCGCAGCCCGCGACCCGCTCGTCGTGCTCGGCGCGCCGGTCGTCACCGGCGATGACCTGCTCGCGGCCTGGACTGCACTGACCCGCTGGGCCGCGGGGGCGGTCGCCGACCGGGACGAGCAGCTGCCCGCAGCCGGGTCCGCCGTCACCGCTGCCCGGGAGCGGCGCTGCGGCCTCGAACGGGAGCTGGCCGAGGATCTGGCCGGTCACGAGGTCACGGCGCGCGCTCCGCTCGTCGAGACCGCGTCGGCCGCCGTCGCCGAGGCGCTCACCCGGGCGCGCGCGGCACACGAGCGGATCGCCGAGCGTCGTGACGAGGCCGCGCGGCTGCGGGCCGACCGGGCGGAGGCGGAGTCGGCGCAGCAGGTCGCGAAGATGCTCGGGAACCTGCTGCGCTCCGACGGGTTCCCCCGCTGGCTGGTCGCGTCGGCGCTGGACGTCCTGGTCGCGGACGCCTCGGCGAGCCTCGCGGAGCTGTCCGGCGGGCAGTTCGAGCTGACCCACGCCGAGGGCGAGTTCCTCGTCGTCGACCATGCGGACGCCGATGCGCACCGGCCGGTCAAGACGCTGTCGGGCGGAGAGACGTTCCAGGCGAGCCTCGCGCTCGCGCTGGCGCTGTCGGCGCAGATGTCGACCCTGGCCGCGGAGGGCGCCGCTCGGCTCGACTCGATCTTCCTGGACGAGGGCTTCGGCACCCTCGACGAGGCCAATCTCGAGGTCGTCGCGAGCACCCTGGAGAACCTCGCGAGCCAGGGCGACCGGATGGTCGGAGTGATCACGCACGTGCCGGCGCTGGCCGAGCGCGTCCCGGTCCGGTATGCCGTGACACGGGATCAGCGCACGGCGTCGGTGGTCCGGGAAGGGCGGTGACGGCCCGGGGCCGGCACATCCGCCGGTCCCGGGAGGTTGTCACTGGTCCGAGTTCTGCCCGTGGACCGAGAAGACGGCGCCGAACGGGTCGGTGAGAATCGCCATGCGTCCGAACGGCGTGTCCGTCGCAGGCATGAGGACAAAGCCTCCGCCACGTTCGGCGGTCGCGACCGAGGCGTCGACGTCGGCGACGCCGAAGTAGGGCGCCCAGTGGCTCGGGGTGCCCTCCGCAGCGCCCATCATCCCGCCCATGCCGCCGGCGATCTCGCCGTTGACGCAGAAGGTGTCGTAGTCCTCGGGCGCGCCCTCGACGGGCTGGTAGGTGTAGCCGAACACCGCGGAGTAGAAGCGTTTGGCCGCAGCGGGATCGTGCAGCCGGGCGTCCTCCCAGACGAGGGAGCCGGGCTCGTTGTAGACCTCGATGCCGACCTGCCCCATGGCCTGCCACACGCCGAACGCCGCGCCGGTGGGGTCGAGGGCGACGAGCATGCGGCCGTTGCCGGCGATGTCCATCGGACCGGCGAGCACGGTGCCGCCGTTGTCCGTGATCAGCTTCGCGGTGGCGTCGACGTCGTCGCTGGCCATGTACAACGTCCAGGCCGAGGGCTGCCCCTCCTGCATGATCGGGCCGATCCCGGCGGCGGCCTTCCCGTCGGTCTGGGCGATGTTGAAATGGCCGAAGTCCTCGCCGCTGTCGAAGAACGACCAGCCGATGACGGGACCGTAGAACTCCGTCGCGGCCTTGACGTCGGGAACGGCGATGTCGACCCAGCACGGTGTGCCGGCGGGCCACGGTGTCTCCCGGGTGGGCATGTTCACGCACCTCCATCAGAGTGGGACGGGCCACAGCCAAGCACGCCTCACCGACACTTCGCGTCATCCGATCAGCTGTCCCGGGGCGACCAGCGATCCCGGGTGGCGGGGGCGGCTATCGTCGGCGGCCTGTCCCGTTCCCGGTGCCGAGGAGGACCGTGGCCGCGCATCCTGCTCCCCTCGTCGGGGAGACCCGACGTCCCGCATCGATGCCGGGGCCGGTGTGAGCGCGCCCCCGTCGCGACCGGGCATGCGGTTCGCCGTCGATCCGTGGGACCCGTCGTACGGGTCGAGCCTGGACGCCGAGAACCTGGGGGAGTCGACCGCTCGCGTGGTCGCCGACGTCGAACTGCCGGCCGACCGGTGGCGCCCGGTCGATCCGGAGCCGGGCGTGACGCCACCGTCGGCGACGCTGTTCGTCGACGGGGTCCGGCGGATCGACGCCCAGGTGTGGGTCGACGAGCCCGATGCGGCGGCCGCCTCCCCGGGGTTGTGTGCCTCCTACGCCGCCGGGGTCGTGTGCTGCTGCGACGACGGCGCGCACCTGGCCGCGGTCGACGTCCGCCGCGGACTGTTCACCACCGCCGCCCACGCCGTCGACGTCGCGACCACGGCCGGGATCTACCGGGCGAGCCTCGCCGAGGCGCGGCCGGACATCGCGCCGGCGCAGGCGTTGAGCCTCGCGCTCCAGTCCCGGCTCGCCGATGTCGAGATCACCACGGCGGTCGCAGCGCGTTCCGGGCTGTCCACACCGGACGACCTGCTCGTCGTCGACGGCCCGCTGCGCGGGCGCCAGCACCTGCCCCGGGCGCTCGGCTACATCAAGTCCCACCGCAGCGAGTACCTTCCGGCACGGCTGAGCGGGCTGGTGGCGACCCTCGGCGCCGGACAACGCACCCCGGTGTTCCTGCTCGGCAGCTCATGGGACCGCTACACCTGGTACCTACGGCTGCCGTGCGCGCCGGGGGCGCCGTGGGCGGGCATCGTGCGGCTGGAGTGCAGCGCCACCCTGACCGGCGAGGCGGCGATCGCCATGGCGTGGTTGAGCCAGGCGACGCTGTGCCGGTACGCGTCCGAGGGTTACAAGGACGCGCGGGCGCCGCAGAACCTGTATCCGATCGCCGGTCTGGAGCGGCAGCTGCGCCGGCGGCTGGGTGATGCGGGGCTGCTGTACCGGGCATTGCGCGCGGCGGCACGACCTCCGGCGTGACCACGCAGCGGCGACCGTCCCCTCCCGGCTCCCGCTGCACGCTTCGGCTCGCGGCGTCGCAATTCGAATCGCCGGCTCAACTCGAGGCCGGAACCTTCCCGGTGACAACGGGCGCGACCCTGCGCCATCGAAGGCGATGAGACGAAGCCAACTGCATCTCCGACTCGTGCGGCGAGGACGGGCGGTACGGCGGACGGCGCGCACCGGCCACTCGTGTTCAGCCGCCGAACGCGCCGCGGCCGATCCGGCTACCCGCTCGGCGGCGCTGCCCACGAGCTCCGAGGTCGCGTGGGTTCAACGGGACTACGGCGCTTCCGCCGCCGACGACATCGGACGGCGCGAGTGCGGAATCGAGGTGGCGGACGAGGACCTCCACTCGCTTCTCGTCGAACTGGCGACCGACATGATCGAGCACGGGGAGCGCCACCGGGCCGATCTCTCGTCCCTGCAGGAGGGGCTTCTCGAAACGGTGGACGCCAGGGTCCTCGACCTGCTCGACGCGCCGCAGAGACGGCCCACCCCGCCTGGACGACGGTGACATCGATCGGGGTGCGGGCCCTGGTGACGGGCTACCGCCCGGTCCAGTAGGCGTCCAGCCGGTCGGCCAGCTCCTCCGGATGGCCGAGCATGGGGTTGTGGTCGCCGGGCATCTCGTCGGGCGTGATGCCGAGCCGCTCCCGCACGACCCGGCGCATGAACTCCGCGGGGAAGAAGCGGTCGTCGCGGCTGAGCAGGAACGCCGTCGGCACGTCCGGCCACGCCTCGAGCGGCCAGGGCTTCTCCATCGGGGTGCCGGCCTGGTCCTTCTGCCGGGCCATCGCCTCGGCCGCGAGGTCCGGCGGGGTGTCGTGGAAGAACAGGGCGACCACGTCGTCGTCGGCCCTGCCGTCGCGCTCGTCCTGCTCGCGCCTGGCCTGCTCGAAGCCGGTGTCGGCCCACCAGTCGCCCGGTGGCTCGCCCGGTGCCGGGATCATCGCCTGCAGCATCACCAGCAGATCCACCGGCACCCGGGCGCACACGAGGGGAGCGGTGAACCCGCCGAGCGAGTGGGCCACCAGGACGAGGTGGGTGCGATCGCCGATGGCGTCCACGACCGCATCGGCGTACTCGGACAGCCCGGCCGACTCGTCCTCGCCCGGCAGGTCCACCGCCACCACGTCGTGGCCCCGCCGGCGCAACTCGGCGTCCAGCAGGTGCCAGTACCAGGAGTCGGACGCGGCGCCGTGGATCAGGACGTAGGTGGCCGTCGTCGGTCGGTCCATGAAGGTGAGACCTCCGCCGACGGGGAGAGTCATCGGTCCCCGGGGGACAGGAGGGGCCATCTCACCAGCAGGGCTCCCAGGTCTTGCCGGGGGCGCGTAGCAACGCGGCCCGGTGTATCCCGGGTAAGGGTTCGCGGCAGGGGCAGGGGCAGGGG
>NZ_JAAXKZ010000035.1 GCF_012911875.1 Pseudonocardia bannensis
CCCCCGACCCGACGACCCACGAGTAGTACCCGCCCCTTCGGGGCATACCCGTCATGTCGCCGCGTCCGCATGGCGATGCGCGGCGCGCCGCGCCCGGTGTGTGGAGAGGCCGGTCGGATGGCAGCAGTGCTGGTGGACGATCGCGAGGGCCGCGTGCCCGTGCTGCCAGGGCCGCGGCGGGTCGGGTTCGGCCCGCGCCGGCGCCCCGTGCCGGTGGCCCGCCGGGAGATCCGGTTGCACGGCCAGCGGGTGACCTACCTGGAGAGCGGCGCGCCCGGCGCGGGCCCGGTGGTGGTGCTGTTGCACGGGCTGGCGGGCAGCTCGGCGACCTGGTCGACGGTGATGCCGCTGCTGGGCCGGCACGCCCACGTCATCGCGCCCGACCTGCTGGGCCACGGCGAATCCGCCAAGCCCCCGTCCGGCGACTACTCGCTGGGCGCCTATGCGACCGGCCTGCGGGACCTGCTGCTCGCGCTGGAACTCGACCGCGCCAGCATCGTCGGGCACTCCCTCGGCGGCGGCGTCGCGATGCAGTTCGCCTACCAGTTCCCCGAGCTCACCGAGCGGCTCGCGCTGGTCGCCAGCGGCGGACTCGGCCGCGAGGTGACCCCGGCTCTGCGCGCGGCCAGTCTGCCCGGCACGGCCGCTGTCCTGCGCATGCTCACCGCACTCACCCCGGGCTGGGTCGGACGGTTCGCCTACCGCGCGGCCCGCGCGGTGCCGGTCATCCCGACGGCCGATCTGGACGAACTGGCGCGGGCCCTGGCCTCGCTGGCCGACAGCGGAGCACGCGGGGCGTTCGTGCAGACCACCCGCACCGCCCTGACCCTCGCCGGGCAGCGGCTCGGCGGTACCGACCGGCTGTACCTGCTGGCCGGCACGCCCGTCCTGCTGGTCGGGGGCGGGAACGACTCCTGCATCCCGGTCGAGCACACGGTGGCGGCCCATGAGCGCCTTCCCGGAAGCCGGCTCGAGGTGTTCGACGGGGCCGGGCACTTCCCGCACATGGAGCACCCGCAGCGCTTCGCCCGGGTGCTGCGCGACTTCCTCCGGACGACGGAGGCGGCACCGCCCGACCCGGAGGCCCTGCGCCTGCGCCTGCGCACCGGCGACGGGGGCGACGCGCGGGGGGCAGCGACCTCCTGACCGACCTCCTGACCGACCTCCTGACCGACCTCCTGACCCGTTCGGACCCGCAGTACTGTGAGCGACGGACGCGGCCTCCCGGGTCCGGAACGGATGGCACATGCCCGCGGCACCGGCGGACTTCATCCGGGCACACACCCGGCTCGACGTGCCGCCGTGCGTCCCCGAGATCCGACTCCACCTCGCCGACGACGTCGTCGCGCTCTGGGAGCAGACCGAGGCCGAGCTGCGCCGCAGCGGTCTCCCCCCGCCGTTCTGGGGGGCGGCCTGGGCCGGGGGCCAGGCACTCGCCCGCTACCTCCTCGACTCCCCGGAGACCGTCCGTGGCCGCACCGTGTTCGACTTCGCCTCCGGTTGCGGGCTCGCCGCGATCGCCGCGGCGAAGGCCGGCGCGGCCTCCGTCACCGCCAACGAGATCGACGAGTACGCGATCGCCGCGATCGGGCTGAACACCGCGGCGAACGACGTCACTCTGTCCTGCGTGCACGGCGACGTGCTCGACCGGGACCCGCCGGACGCGGCTGTCGTGCTCGCGGGGGACATCTGCTACGACAAGGCGATGGTGGACCGCGTGCTGCCGTTCCTGGAGCGGCTCCGGGAGCGCGGCTCCGAGGTGTTCGTCGGGGATCCGGGCCGGGCGTACCTGCCGAAGGACCGGTTCGAGGCGCTGGCCGTCTACGACGTCCCGGTCCCCGAGATGGAGGGCGTCGAGGTCCGGCGTACCACCGTGTGGCGAGTGCCCTGACGGACCACCCGGCGACCGCCCCCTCCCGCGTGGGGCCTGGATCCGGCTGCGCCCGCCGGCTCGTCAGGCGGCGTCGAGGTAGTTCTCCCACGCGTCGATGGAGACCGTGAGGGTCGGGTCGGCGTCGGGTCCCCACAGCTCGTGGCCGGAGAACCGGACCGTGTAGAGCCACTGCGGCGCTTCGCCGTCCCCGTGCGCGCTGGTGTCGGGGAAGACGAACGCGCCGCGGACCTCCTCGACCACCCCGTGCTTGTCGCGGGCGTAGCGGGGCAGGCGGGTGTGCCCGGCCGGATGCCGGTTGCCGGTGCGCACGCGATCGCCGACCGCGAAGCGCGCCGGGGCGTCCGCCGGCCGGTCGTAGGGAGAGCCCGCCGCGAGCGCCGCCGGGGTGTCGGCCGCGCGCAGGACGCGTCCCACGGGCCTGCCCGGTTCGAGGGACCGTCCGGCGGTCAGCTCCTCCTCGGAGACGAGACCGTGGGAGACGAGCAGCCGTTCCAGGCCCTTCGTCCAGATCTCGTAGTAGCTGGAGGAGAGGTAGTCGGCGGGGTGCAGGCTCTCCCTCGCGTGCCGGCCCGCGTCGATCGACCAGGCGCCGGTCGCACCGGCGGCCAGCGTCAGCGCCAGGGCGCGCTTCTCCCAGTCGGCGTGGAAGCGCACGTCCTCCGGCTCCGGCACCACCGGGCCGAACCCCATGACGCCGCCCAGGTCCTGGGCCCCGTTCACCGGGTCACCCGCGCCGGCTGCCCGGCCAGCCCTGCGCCGATCATGGAGTCGCGGGTGACGAGGTCGGCGAGCTCGGCCTCGGTGAGGTCCTCGGTGTCGTCGGGCCGCATCGGAACGACGAGGTAGCGGACCTCCGCGGTGGAGTCCCACACCCGGATCCGGGTCGACGGGTCGAGGGTGACGCCGAAGTCGGCGAGCACGCCGCGGGGGTCGATCACGGCACGGGACCGGTAGGCCGGCGACTTGTACCAGACCGGCGGCAGCCCGAGGACCGGCCACGGGTAGCACGAGCACAGCGTGCAGACCACGAGGTTGTGCTCCTCGGGGGTGTTCTCCACCGCCACCATGTGCTCGCCCTGCCGGCCCGTGAAGCCGAGAGCGGCGATCGCGGCGGTGGCGTCGCGGCGGAGCCAGACGCGGTAGTCGGGGTCCACCCACGACCTGGCCACGACGGCGGCGCCGTTGCGCGGCCCGACGACCGAGGAGTAGGTCTCGATGATCACGTCGAGGGCGGCGGGATCGACATAGCCCTTCTCGACGAGGATCGACTCGAGAGCCGCGACGCGGTGCTCGATGGCAAGGTCGGATTCCGGGCGGTCACCGTGCACGATCGGGACCCTACCGCCCCTTCACGCAGGAACGGAGAGATCGGTGACGCTGCCCGAGTCGATGCCCAGCAGCCCCGGCCCCGGCGGTACGGTCACGGTCCACGACGTCACCGATGCCGCCGCGCGGATCCGCGGCGTGGCCCACCGCACGCCCGTGGTCCGCTCGCGGACGCTCGAGGGTCTCCTCGGCGCCGAGGTCCACCTCAAGTGCGAGAACCTCCAGCGGATCGGCGCGTTCAAGTTCCGCGGTGCCTACAACGCGATGTCCCGGCTCTCGCCCGCGCAGCTGCGACGGGGGGTCGTCACCTACTCGTCCGGCAACCACGCCCAGGCCGTCGCGCTCGCCGCCCGGGTGCTGGGCAGCACCGCGGTCATCGTGATGCCGGAGGACTCGCCGCCGCTGAAGCTCGCGGCCACCCGCGGCTACGGCGCTGAGGTCGTCACCTACGACCGCTACACCGGTGACCGCGTCGCCATCGGGGAGCGCATCGCCGCGGAGCGCGGTCTCGCGGTCGTGCCGCCCTACGACCACCCGCACGTCATCGCCGGGCAGGGGACGGCGGGGCTGGAGCTGGTGCAGGACGCCGGACCGCTCGACGCGATGGTGGTGCCGGTCGGCGGCGGGGGGCTGATGGCGGGCTGCGCCACCGCCGCGACCGCGTCCGACCCCCGCATCCGCATGATCGGTGTCGAACCCGCGGACGGGGACGACACCCGGCGCTCCCTGGCGGCCGGGCACCGGATCCGCATCCCCGTCCCCCGGACCATCGCCGACGGGCAGGCCGCCGAGACCCCGGGCGAGCTGACGTTCGCCATCAACCAGAAGCTGGTCGCCGACGTCGTGGTCGTGAGCGACGACGAGATCCGTGCGGCCATGGTGTGGGCGTTCGAGCGGCTGAAGCTCGTGCTCGAGCCCAGCGGGGCGACCCCGCTCGCGGCGTTGCTGGCCGGTCGTCTCGACCCGGTGCCGCGGCGCATCGGCGTCGTGCTCTCCGGCGGCAACATCGGTCCGGCCCAGTTCGCGGCGCTGCTGTCCTGAACCGGGCCGCCCCACGCCGTCCAGGTGGTGAACGTCGCCCGGGCGCGCAGTCGCCGGGTCTGCTCGCGGCGCCGGGGTGCCCATGGGGCGGCCGGGAACACTCGCAGCTCTCGGGCTGCTGGACCCCGACGGCCTCCCGGTCACCGGTGTCGAGCAGGCCCGCACGCTCATCGGCCTGGTCCCGCCGCAGCGCTGAGCCGCACGGGCGAAGGTGTCCCGGCGGCGCCGGGGATCCGCCCGGCGGCGGACCGTCAGGCCGGGACGGTCTGGTGGAAGAACGTCACCAGCGTCGTCGTCCCGTCCGGTTCGACCACGCGGAACGCCGGCGGCAGCGAAGGGTCGTCGGCGACGTTGATCTCCTTGGGATGCCAGACCATGTGCCGCAGGATCGGCTCGTCGGGAGAGTCCTGGCCGACGGCGACGATCACGACGTCGTCCTTGTGGTCGTAGTTCGCATAGGCGAAGGGCTTCTGCTCCGCCTCGTGCTGGTGGCCGAGAGTCGGGTCCACCAGCTCGATGGTGACCTTGTCACCCAGATGCTCCGCGGTCAGCTGGTCGAGGGTGCGTCGCCAATCGTCGTGGGCGGACTTCGCGCCTGACTCGCTCATTCGAGTTCTCGCCTCCCGCTGAGTGTTTGTCGGTAGCGCCCTCGTACCCAGGGGGCCGCCGGGGAAACGCGGCCGGGCCGACGGGCCCGGGGTAGGAGTGGCAGGCGCGGGCCTCAGCGCGGATGAGGCCCTCCTCGATCGCCTTGATCTGCAGCGCCAGGAACTGCGGGTAGTGCCGCGACCGGTGCAGGTTGCCGCTCTTGAACCGGAAACCCGGGTGCCCGGATCGGCGCCAGGTCGTGCGCAGCTCACCCTCGTCGTCGATGCCCCGGACGGGGCGCACCGGTCTGCGACGGTGCCGCCGAGCGGCGCCCGGGCGCTCTCCAGGCCGCTACCGTCGTCGCCCTGGCCGAGCTTGAGACCCGCCTTCTCCAGGCCGTCGAGGGGTCAGTGCGGAGGCCGTCGGCCGAGTGGCCGGGAGGGTGTGGGGCCGGTCCGTTCGCATTGCCGGCAACCGTGCTCGTGCATGCCCGCCCACTGCTGACGGTCGCTGCCTCGTTGCAGCCGCCGGGTTGCGGGCTCGGTCCAGGGGAGGCGAACGGATCAAGGGTTGCGGCAGGGTGCATCTCGTCCGGAATGCCGGGGACGCGTGGAGACGCGGAGCATCCGCCCGACCGGCGGTGCCCCTTCGCGCAGGCAGCCCACCCTGCAGGGACCGTCGTGTCTCCGCAGACGAAGGCACTCGCCGCGTCGTCACGGACCGGCGCTACCGGTCGCGGTCGTCCTGCCTCGCCCGTGCCTCGGCGCCGGTCTCCTCGGCATAGCCGACGTCCTGGCCCGAAACCCGGCCGACGAACTCGTCGTTCTCCGTGGTGCCGGTCGTGGTGCCTTCGTCGGGGTCGTCCGACGCCGGGCGGCCGCCGGTGTCGCGGCTCGCGGCGACGGCCTCGTCGTCGGCGACGTCGGACTCCGACTCGGATTGGGAACGGGACACAGGTCCTCCAGGTTCGGGTGACGGTCGTCGCGGCGCTCGGCCGCCACTGTGGACATGCCCGCTGCCGTGCCGCCGGAAACGCCGGCCGCAGTGCGCCGTGGTTGGCCGGCACCGCCGTGGGGAACGCCGCCCACGACCGAACGAGGAGGCTGCGATGGGCACCGCGACCGCGGCGGACCTGACCGATCTGGACGAACTGCGCCGCGCGGTGTCCCGGTGCACCGCATGCGACCTCTACCGCGACGCCGAGCAGGCGGTCGTCGGGACCGGGCCGCCGTCGGCGCGGCTGATGCTGATCGGCGAGCAGCCCGGCGACCGCGAGGACCGCGAGGGAGCACCGTTCGTCGGGCCGGCCGGCCGGGTCCTGGACCGGGCGCTGGCCGCGGCCGGCATCCGCCGCGAGGACGTGTACCTGACCAATGTCGTGAAGCACTTCGCGCACGAGCAGCGGGGCAAGCGGCGCATCCACCGCAAGCCGAACGCCGCCGAGATCCGCGCCTGCCGGCCCTGGCTGGACGCGGAGCTGCGGCTGGTGCGCCCGGACGTCATCGGCCTGCTGGGGGCGACGGCGGCCCAGGCGCTGCTCGGCCGCTCGTTCCGGATCACCGAACAGCGCGGCGAGGTCCTGGAGTGGGAGGGCCACGAGGCGGTGGCGACCCTGCACCCGTCGGCTGTGCTGCGGACACCGAAGGAGCGCCGCGACGAGGTGTTCGACGGGCTCGTCGCCGACCTGCGGGTGCTGGCGCACCGGCTGGCCGGTGCCGGCGGGTGAGGCGCCGGCAGCTTCACCCGTCACGGAGCGGTGTGGGGCCCCAGGGGGTGGTCGACCTGTCGGACGTGTCGATCTGGCCAGCGCGGGGGTCCGGCTGCTCCACGAGCTGAAGGCCCGCCAGGGGGCGTCTGGTCGCGGTCGAGTGGCTGTCCGGCCCGCACCGTGCTGGAACTCACCGGGCTGGAACTCACGGGCCGGCGGACCTGCTGGATCGGCCGGGGGATCCTGAGCGCCCGCGCCTCGCCACGGGTTGCCGATGTCGCACCGGTGCGTCATGGTCTGTGCACCAGCCGCCTCGTTGAGCAGCCAGCCGGTGCGGTTCTCACCTCTCGCGGCGTCCATTCCCTGCACGGCGGACGCCGGCGACGGCCGAGGAGACGCCTGTGAGCGATTCGACGATGCTGCACCACGGCACCGACGGGCCACTCGAGGTCCGGGTCCACATCCCGTCCCCGGCGGTGGCCGTGGTGCGCCCCTTCGGTGAACTGGACCTGCTCACCGCGCCGCTGTTCGTGGAACGGGTCGAGTTCCAGCTGACGTGCCACGCGCACACGATCATCGACATGCGCGACGTCACGTTCATCGGTTCCTGCGGGGTGCGGGCGCTGCTGGAGGTCCACGAGTCCGCACGGGCCGCGGGGGTCCGGCTGTACGTGACCAGCACCGACACCCGGCCGACCGCTCGTATCCTCGAGCTCACCGGGTTGTCCGAGCTGCTGCCGCTGGTCACGACGAGCACCGACGAGCTGGTCGCCGGCCTCGTCCGCACCTGGCGGCCCCGCGTCGGGGCCGAACCGAACGGGTAGGCCGCAGACACGGTTACGGCGTGCCCGGGTGCTCCGTGATCGAGGTCCCGCCGGTTCGACGAGCAGCCGGCGGGACCGCCTGTTTCACGCTCGGGCCGGCAGCGGGTGGCGCAGCACGGAGCGGTCCCGTGCCCAGTGGTCGAGTAACAGCGCGGACAGCCGGTCGGCGAGCAGGTTGCTCGCCTCGATGCCGAACACGATGTCGGCGGCCAGGGCCGGTTCGGCCGCCAGCAACGGTGCGATGACCCCGCGACGGACCAGTTGCTCGTGCACAGCGTCGGCTTCGACGTGTTCGGCGTAGAACTCGCTCGCCGCCGGGCCCCCGCCGAGCCTGCGGATGGCCCGGACCAGCCGGTCCGATCCGGGGGAGGAGGTCAGCTCCACCGTGGCGAACTGGCCCACGAGCGCCCCGCGCAGTGCCCGGTGCAGCCCACACAGCGACATCAGGTTGACCTCGGCGAGGACCTCTGCAGGAGCGTGGTCGAGATAGGCGCCGTAGCGCGCGTCGAGGCCGAGCTCCTGCATCATCGCGGCGAACAGGTGGGCGTGCATCCGGTCCGGGTCACCGGCCCCGTACTCGTCGTGCTCCACGCTGACCAGCGCCGCCTTGGCCGGCCCGGACAGCCGGGCGATGACCAGGGCCTGCGGGTCGGCCTCCTTGAGGTGGTACAGCGAGCGGAGCGCGACGTACTCGCGCAACTGCCACAGCTCGCCGTCGCGGCGTAGATGATGGGAGACCCCCCACGCGTCGGCCGGTTCCACGAGCAGCCCGGCGATGGCGGCCTCGACGTCGGCGTCGATCCCGCGCCCCGGCACGTCCCGGCGCAGCGCGGCCAGGAAACGTTGCTCCAGCGCCCGGCGCAGGCCGAGTAGTTCCGGGTCCCACTCCCGGTCGTCGGCGACGCCCGCGAACCCGCGGTAGTGCAGCTCGTAGCAGCAGTAGAGCGCGAGCTGCAGGTCCTCGCCGTAGGGCTCGGCCGAGCCGGCGTCGACCGGCACCGCCGGCGCTCCCCGCAGCGCGTCGAGGACCGCGGCGGACAGCGGGCCCCGCGGCCCCGGCAGCGCCGGGGGCTCAGCCGGCGGGCTCGGTTCGCGGGACGGCGCCGCAATCGGTAGGGCGGTCGGCGGAACGGTCGGCATCCTGCTCCTCGGATCGGGCCCGCCGCGCGCGGCGGCGGTGGCTGGTGTCGCAGATCGGGTACCGGCGGCTGCGCCGGCAGGTGCACAGCGCGGTCACCGGGCGGTCGGAGCGGACCCGGCGCCCGTCGGGCAGCACCAGGTCGACGGGCCCGTACAGCAGCACGGGGCCCTCCTCGGTCGGCTCCACCCGGCGCCGGGCCGGCTCACCCGGCACGGCGGCCCTCGACGACGACGATCTCCTCGTCCCGCTGCCCGGGCCGGACGAGGCCCTGGGCCTCCAGCAGCTCGGCCCGCGCCCGCATCACCGGGCCGAACGGGATCGTGGCCCGGCCGACGACGCGGGCGTCCAGGCCGCCCTCGCGCAACGCGGCCATCGTCCGATCCTCCTCGCACACCTCCGAGTGCACGATGAGCACCACGCCGTCCTCGGTGAGGGCCCCCGGGACGTCCGCGCAGATCCGGTCCAGGATCGCCCTGCCGTCGCGGCCCGCGTCCCAGCACCTGGCCATCCGGTGCCGGGGCAGCGCGTTGCTCAGCGCGGGCACGTAGGGCGGGTTGGCGAGCACCAGGTCGAAGCGCCCTTCGCGGACGGGCCCGAACAGGTCGCCGCGGCGGACCGTGATCGGCATCCGGTGCAGCCGGCTGTTCAACCAGGTCGCGGCGACCGAGCGCAGCGACAGATCGACCGCGGTCACCGACGCGGCCCCTGCGCTCGCGGCGGCGAGTGCCAGTGCACCGGTCCCGGTGCCGATATCAAGGACGCGACGGCCCGTTGCGTAGTCGCCTCGGTGCATCACGTCGGTCAGCAGAGCAGTGTCCCCGTCGACCCGGTACACCCCGGGCGGCCGCAGCAGCATCACGAGTCCTTAATGCCCAATGGTGATCGCGGGGAAACGGCGCTCGCACGGCCCGCCGCCACGGACCCCCTACGCGGGTGGTCCGCACAGGGCCGCCGGGCGGTCCGACGAGGACTCAGTTGACGCCCACCGCCTCCTTGGCCAGCGCGGCGTGCCTGGTCTGCGCGGCCGACACGACACCGGAGCGGTTCTTGTGCGTCTCCTCGTAGCGCAGCACGGCGTTGATGTCGTCGGTGCGTTCCAGCTTCTTGATCCGCGCGATGACGTCCTGTGCCGACAGGGCGGCATAACCGCGGATCGGCAGCTCGCCGGCCGTCAGGCCGCCGAGGCCACGACGGGTCTCGTGGACGGCGGAGGCGGTGTCGCGGGCGCCGTCTCGGCGGGCGACGGACTCCGCACGCTGCAGGGCCGCATCCCGTCCGGCGAAGAGAACCTCACGGGTGCCCGAGCCCAGCCGCAGGACGCGACTGGCGTACTCGCCGACCTTGTCCCGGGCCTCCTGCCCGGTCTGGTTCACCGTGTGCAGGGCCCGGTTGACGCTCTCGACGGCGACCCGGGCCGGGAGGTTGACCGCGCGCGTGACGCCGCCGGCGACCCGCTGCAGCGGTGTCGGCCGCAGGGCGGTCGGCCCGCCGAGGGCCTCCTCGGCCAGGACGGTGGTCAGCCAGTCGACGGTGGCGGTGTGCGCGGTGACCAGCCGCTCGGCCAGCTTCCGGACGCCCGCCTCGCCGGCCGCATCGGCGAGCACGCCGAGGTAGCGGGCCCGGTCGAGCAGCTGGTGCTCCAGCGCGAGGTCGGACAGCAGCGCCTCGTCGACCGGCTGGGCCTGCTCGACGGTGCTCTTGACCAGGGCGCCGGCGCGGCCGAGCACCGGGCTGACGACGTCGGGCACGGCGCCGAGGTCGCGGAGCTGGCGGCCGATGGCGTCGGCGCGCTCGTCGGCGTTGCGGGAGTTCTGCTGCAGTTCGCCCCGGACGGCGTCCGTGCGGGCCTGGGCGACGCGGACCCGGGCGATCTGGGCCTCGGCCTGGGTGAGGTGCCCCAGTGCACGGAGTTGGGCGATCAGGGTCGCGGTGTTCGCCATGGTGGCGATCAGTCCTCTCTCGGTCGGCAATGGACGGTGCCGGACACCGAGGGGTGCCCGTCCCGGTGGGGGGCTCACGCGCCGATGTGAGCGCGCTCTCGCCCGCCGGCCGCGGTCGCGACGGTGGTCCTCCATGGACGGGCCGGCGGTCGCTTCCCCGGTGCCTGCGGATCAGGGGTTGAAACCGACGGCAGACATCACGTTCGGCGCATCGAACGAAGAGGACTGATGGCAGCGCATCCCACCCGCGTCCTGTTCGGGAGGCCCGCGTCGAGCGTGACCGGCTGATCGACCGGTACCGCGCCGCCCCGGACGAGACCGGCCTGGTGGTACCGATGATGACCACCAACCTGTCCCGGGGTGGCCGCGAGGGCACGTGCTCGCGGTCATCGGGAACTCGAGCACGGCGACATCGTCGGGGTCACCCGGAGGCCGGCGGCGCGTTCGAGGACTATGGCGGCGACGCCGGGGCGGCGCTGTCGGTCCCGTCCGAACCGCTCGCCGGTGAGCCGGGCATAGAGCGCACGCCGCCGCGCAGGAACTCGTGGCGAGCGCCCTGCTGCGCGAGGGCCACACGCACGACGACCTGCCGGCGATGACGCTGGGCGAGGTCCCGCAGACCCGGAGCTGGCCCGCCTGCTCCGGCGCCGGGCCGATCTGAGCCTGCCGGCGGGTTCGAGCGGACCGTCCGGCAGGGCGCCACGACGCTGAGCCGCATGCCGCAGCGCTGAGCCGGGGCCGCGGATCAGCCCCGGGCCCCGGCCTCCGCGTGCTCCCGGTCCGCGGCGCCGTCCCCGTTCCCGGTGCCGGCCGGTTCGGTGGTCGTGTCCGCGGTGCGGGTTCGGGACGGCACGGGATCTCCTTCGGCCGTGCCAGCACAGTCGCGCCGGCCACCCTCCTCGGGTTCCCGGTGACAGCAGTGTCCCGCCGTTGCGCACCCGGATGGCCGGGCCAAGGGGCCCGTGTCTCTCGGTGGGCCCGGCCGGTCTTCCCGGCCTCTTCCCGGCCTGCCAGTGCGAGGCCGCGGTCCGCGGCTCACGCTCGCAGGTCCACGCCCGGGAGCCGCGCCGCGCCCAGCATGGGTGCATGGCGGCCTACACCACCTACCGGGCCCTGAAGCAGGCGCTGGAAGACGCCGACTATCCGGCGACGAAGGAGCAGCTGATCGAGACCGCGGAGCGCAACGGGGCGGACGAGATGACGCTCAAGGCGCTGCGGGCGATCCCGCCCGTCGACTACCGCAGCTTCCTCGAGGTGGAGGCGTCGGTCGAGATCCGCGACGAGGACCCGGAGCTGGAGGCGGCGCTCAAGGCGGAGCGGCGCCGACTGCACACCCACCCCGGGCTCAGCGAGCGGACGAAGGATGTTCCCCCGCCCAACCCGATCGTCGAGGAGCTGGGGGAGAACAGGGGTAGCTGACAGGGGGCACGCACTGCCCCGGGCCGGTCGGTGCGCCGGACCGTCAGGGCCTCGCCATCGTCCGCCGGACCGCGGGCGCGAGGTGCCGGACGAACCAGTCGGCGGCCAGCCCGGCCACGGCGTCGAGCGCTCCCGGCTCCTCGAACAGGTGGGAGGCGCCGGGCACCACGGTCAGCTGGTGCGGGCAGCGCAGCAGCCGTGCCGCCCGGCGGTTGAGGTCGAGCACGACCCGGTCCCGGCCACCGACGGCGAGCAGCGTCGGGGCCCGCACGCCGGTCAGCCGGGCGGCGGCGAGGTCGGGCCGGCCGCCGCGGGACACCACCGCGTCGACGTCGGCGTCGGGTTCGGCGGCCGCCCATAGCGCTGCGGCCGCGCCGGTGCCGGCACCGAACCAACCGATCCGCGCCTCCGCGGCCGCCGGCTGCGCACGCAGCCAGCGGGTGCTGCCGGCGAGACGCTCGGCGGACAGGGCGACGTCGAACGCCGCGGAGCGGTGCCGAACCTCATCCGGGGCGAGCAGGTCGAACAACAGCGTGCCGAACCCGGCCCGCTGCAGGGCCGCGGCGACCGCCCGGTTGCGCGGGCTGGCCCGGCTGCTTCCGGTGCCGTGTGCGAACACCACGACGCCGGGGGCGTCCGCGGGCACGGTCAGGTGCCCCGCGAGCGACACCGTGCCGAGCTCGATCTCCACCTCGGTGTCGGTGTCGGTGCCGGCGCCCGAGGCCGACGGGCCCACGGGCGGGTCGGAGGTGTCCGGTTCGGGGCGGCCCGCCTCCAGGCACGCGACGACCTCGGCGTGCGGGGTGGGGGAGAAGTCGCGATACCACTTCCCGATGCCCTCGAACGGCCGCGGCGTCGCCACGCACACCAGCTCGTCCGCGGTGTCGTTCAACCGGCGGGTCCAGTCCATGGGTGCCACCGGGACGGCCAGGACCAACCGCTCGGCGCCGCGGGCCCGGGCGACCAGGCACGCGGCCCGCGCCGTCGCCCCGGTGGCGACCCCGTCGTCGACCAGCACCGCCGTCCGCCCGGCGACCGGGATCGGTGGGCGATCGCCGCGGAACCGGCGGACCCGCCGATGCAGCTCGGCCCGTTCACGATCCTCGATCGCGGCCAGCTCGGCCCGGCCGACGCGAGCGAGCCGGACGGTGCGGGCGTCGATGACGCGGGCTCCCTCCTCCCCGATCGCCCCCATGGCCAGTTCGGGCTGGAAGGGGACACCCAGCTTGCGCACGACGATCACGTCGAGCGGGGCCCCGATCGCGCGGGCCACCTGCAGCGCGACGGGAACGCCGCCACGAGGCAGGCCGAGCACCAGGACGTCCTGGCCCCGCAGGTGCGTCAGCTGCCCGGCCAGCTGCCGCCCGGCGTCGATCCGGTCGTCGAAGAGCATGGGCCACCTCCCGCCACCCCGGAAGCACTCTGACCCGTCGGGTGAGGGCTGACCAGGGGCAAGGGTCCCCAGCATCGGCCCCGGCGGTGCCGGGATCGCCGTGACACGACGGAGGCGACGGGTGCCCCGGCGACGTGGACGTGGTGACCCGGGACCCGCTCCCGGTCAGGGAGAGCCGGGCGTCGCGGAAGAGCAGGTGAGCGGCTCGACGACCGCACCGCTGCAGTCCGACATCATCTCTCCGGCCTGGTACGGCGGACGAGCACGGCACCGGGATCCTGCACTCGCCTCCGCCTGGACCGCCCTGAGGACGCGGCGGCGATCCGGACCCGGAACCGGTACGCGGCGCTCCACGCCGCACGGCTGCACCGCGACGAGATCCTCCACCGGGAGACGCACGCCACCGCAGACGACCGGTAGGCCCTCAGGCGAGGATGGACCGGACGGCGGCGACGATCGGCTCCGGTCGTGCCGGGACCGGGACGCCCGCCACGAACACGCTCGGGGTGCCCGCGACGCCGCGCTGCACGGCCCGCTCGGTCACATAGGGCGGCCAGGGCAGGTAGGTGCCGTTGCGGATCGTCTCGGCGAAGGCCGGGTCGGTGATCCCGATCGCCTGCCCGAGGGCGATGAGCTGGTCGTCGGTGAGCCCGGGTCCACCCTCGGGTGGCTGGTTCGCGAACAGCGTGCGCGCGTACTCGCGGAACATCCCGGCGTCCGCCGCCGCCCCCGACGCCGCGGCGGCGCGGGTCGAGTACCGGGTTGTGGACACCGCGTCGAGGAAGTCCATCGGGTGGGTGACCAGCGCGATCGCGTGACCGGCCAACAACTGGTCCAGCGTGTCGCCGGCCAGCTGCTCGAACTGCCGGCAGAACGGGCACTGGAAGTCGACGTAGGCGTCGACCACGACCGGGCCGTCGCCGACGACGACACCGTCTCCGGACGGGGTCGCCCCACGCGGCACCGGCACCGATGGGCCAGGACTCGCACCGGGCGCCGCGGCGGCCAGGCCCAGGACCGGCAGCGCCAGCATCCAGGTCCAGTACACGCGGGTCGGCCTCGTGGTCGCCGGATGTCCGGGCATCGCTCGCCTGGCCATAACGTCCTCGTCGTCCTCTCCAGGGGGTCTCCGGCACGACCGCAGCCGGTTTTCGACGGCGGGATCGCCGATGCTGGTGGCCGGGCCGCCCTGGTCACCTCGGTCTGACAGCGCCAGATGCGTCGGGGCAGTTCGTCACGGGGGGACGGAGCGACGGAGCGGCCGGGGCGGCCAGGGTCGTCGGCGTCGGTGACTCCGCGACGCCGCGACGGCCGGACGACGCACCGACCCGAAGGAGCGCCATGGCCGACTTCCTCACCGATGTGCAGACCCTTCGCGAGCGGGCGCGTGCCGAGATGGACAAGGGACCCGTGACCGTCGCCTACGACGCCGACGTGGACCGGGTCATCTCGGTCCTCAACGAGGCGCTCGCCACCGAGATCGTGTGCGTGCTGCGGTACAAGCAGCACCACTACGCGGCCACCGGGCTCAACGCGGAGCCGGTGGCGGAGGAGTTCGCCGAGCACGCGTCGGAGGAGCAGGATCACGCCGACCGGATCGCTGAGCGGATCTCCCAGCTGGGTGGCAAGCCCGACATGAACCCGGCGACGCTGACCGGTAGGGCGCATTCGGAGTACACCACCGCCGAGCACCTCATCGACATGATCAAGGAGAACCTCGTCGCGGAACGGGTGGCGATCGCGTCCTACACCGAGATCATCAAATGGCTCGGGGACTCCGACGTCACGACCCGGCGGATCTTCGAGGAGATCCTCGCCGTCGAGGAGGAGCACGCCGACGACATGATCACCTTCCTGCAGCAGATGACCTAGACGGGCCGGGCCGGAGTTCTGCTCCGGGCATTCGTGACGAGCGCGGATCCGACGCGGCATCCGCACGGTGGGGGCGCAACCATGACCGATGCGGTGCCGGACGTGGATGTCCGCGACTACGACGTCGGTGTCTTCCAGCGGCTGAACAACTTCCAGATCGCAAAGGGCCATCTCGACGGTGACCGGGACTACGTGACCGAACTCGGCGACGTGATCTGTCATCACGGAATGCACGAGGTCGTCGGGGTGACATTGCTGCACAAGCATTTCGAGATCGCCGACGACGAACTGGTGGTGCGTGAGTTCGTCGACAACGTCTCCTACATGAAACCCTGGAACGTCGACACGCTGCCGCGGTTGCTTCCGTACCTGTGGAAGGCCGAGGTCACCGACGAGCGCGCCGACTACTTCCCGCTCGAGTTCTGCGCGTACCCCCCGGAGATCCGGCCCGAGGCGGAGCGGGATCTGCAGCGGCTACGCGGCTCGTCGGCCTTCCTGGCCGCGTTCGCCGCGAAACTCGACGAACTCGGGTTGCGCGAGGTCTTCGGGCTCGCTCACCTGCGTTCCCGCGACGGACTGGTCCTGGCGGAGGGCGAGACGCTGCTGGAGACCACCGACGAGGAACGACGGATCCTCACGTTGCGGCCCGCGCGGGCGGCCGAGGTCGAGGGACTGGACACCACCCAGACGTTGTGGATCTATCGGCCGGCGATGTCCCGAACAGGGGCGGCCATCAACGGAGCATGCTGTGGCGCGCATTGTGCCGGGCATTGCCGGGCCCATTGCACCGGTCACCTCTATTGAGGTCGACGTCGGCCTGACAACTGAGCACGACATAGTGCGGACGGAGGACACGGAATGACGCAGGGTGGACGAGGACGAGCACGCGCGCGGACCACGCAGAGCGAACAGCAGGCGTCCCAGTCACAGAGCACCGGCGGAGAATCCACCGAGTTGCGGGACTTCAAGACCCGGGCGCGGGCGCTGCCCGAGGACGAGCGCGCTGCCGCGTTCCAGAGTGACGAGTTCCGGCAACTCGTCGCGGCCGCCGCGGTTCCCGCCGTGGTCGCCGAGGCCGAATGTGCGAGCCACTGCTTCTCGCACTGCGGCAGCCACTGCTTCGGTCACGGCTGAGACGGGTTGCGACGCCGGCGACGTGTCGGGTGCGGTGTATCCGGCCCGCGCACGTCCCTCGCCCGCCGGAGCCGGCGGGCCCGCGCGAGCCGATAGCCCGCACCTCTTGTTGCGCGCGCGATCGCGGAGTAGAACTCTGCTACGGAGCTTCGACAGGCCAAGGCCGGATCGGCGGAGAAGGTCCGTCCTCCCCGTCGATGTTCCCAGCACGAGGAGCATCGGGTACCCACGCGGAGCACGCCGCGACAAGGCTCAGCGCCGCGGGCCTGCGTCCGCAGACGACTCTCGTATGCGGCCGCCGAGACCGACCAACGCGGCGCAGTGTGCACGCTTGGTAGCCCGATCACTCGTGCGGTGCGGACGCCGTCCTCATCGCGGGGCGGCGTCCGTTCTGGGAGGGCCCGTTCCACGAGGGCGTCCGGCCGGGTCGCCCTCACCGGTCAGCGCCTGCGCCGCAGGGCGGCGAGCCGGGCCACGGTCTCGCGCTCCTCAGGTCCGAACCACGGCGGCGATCCGGCTGCGACGTTCTCCCGGACCCGCCCGGGCCGGGAGGTGGCCGGGATGGCCACCTGGCAACGGGGATCGCTGAGAACCCATTTGAGCAGGACCTGCGCCCAGGTCCGGACTCCGAAGTCCTGCAGGAAACCGATGGCCTCGTCGCCCGGGTCGGCCTCCAGCAGCTCGCCCTGGCCGAACGGGCGCATCACGATGACGCCGAGACCGAGGTCCGCGGCGAGCGGCAGGATCCGTTTCTCGACCTCCCGCTCGAACGGGTTGTACGGGATCTGCACGGTGGAGACCTGCTCAGCCTTGAGCACCGTCTCCAACTCCCCGAAGGCCGCTGCCGACCAGTGCGTCGCGCCGATCAGGTCGATCTTTCCGGCCTCCCGGGCCTCCGCCAGCGTGCGCAGATGATCCTGCCAGGCCACCAGGTTGTGGATCTGCATGACCTCCACGCGGCCGCCGAAGTAGGCCAGGGCCCGCTCGAGTTGGCGGCGGCCCTCCTCGGCGGAGTCGGTCCAGATCTTGTCGGCCACCACGACGTCCGGTCGCCGGTCGCCGAGCGCGTCGGCGAGCAGTTTCTCGGCGCGGCCGTACATGGGCGAGGAGTCGACGAACTGCACCCCGGCGTCCAGCGCGGTGGTGATGACCGGGATGTGCTCGCCGGCTCTCGCCGCGTCCTCCAGCCGCCGCCAGGTGCCCAGCCCTACGACCGGGATCTCCCGCTCCCATGCGCCCAGGCGTCGTTGTTCCACCACGAGAGGATGACGTTTCCGGGGACCGCCAAACTCCGGGAGGAGGCGGCCCCGGTCGCAGGAATGGGGCTGACCCGCAGGTCGGAGCGCTCATAGTTTCCCGATCACATCGCCGGACACCGTCGGCGCAGCCCCCGGTCGAGACCTCCACGCCGCGTTCGCGCTGCTCGCGTCCGACGCCGCCGAGATCGAGGTGCTGCCGCCGGCGGGGCAGGCCTCGATGGACCCGGCCGCGGCCGGCCCGGCCGTTCTGCAGTGTCACCGTGACCGCCTTCCCCGACCTGCTGCTCACCGTGCACCGCACGGTCGAGGTCGGTGACGGGGTGGTGCCGGGAGCAGCTGCGGGCGATCGGGTTCAGCTTCCAACCGGTCAGCGATCGAGTGCCAGCAGCAGATCGGCGAGCTCCTCCGGACGGTTCTCCGCGACCAGGTGGCTGGTGGCGATCTCGTGGTGGTTCCGGGCCGGGGAGGTGCGTGCGCGCAACGCGGGGGCCTCGAACGCCGCGCCGTTCGGGCCGGCGGTGGCCCGGATGCAGGTCAGGCGCAGCGGACCTCGTGGTCCGCGGCGCGCAGCAGCGCCCGGAGCTTGCGGAAGCCGTAGGAGCCACCCCATGCGCCGTGCACCAGGACGAAGGTCGACATGGGCGTCGGTCCGTCCACCACGGACGTCCGGCACTGTCGACGAGGGGCGATCGATGCCAGGCTCTGAACCATGAGCGACGAGCAATGGTTCTACTGCCTGAATCACCACACGGTCGAGCCGGCTGAGGGCTGCCGCGCCGCCGACCGGCTCGGTCCCTATCCCGACAAGGAGACCGCCGCCCGGGCGCTGGAGATCGCGCGCGAGCGCACCGAGGCCGCCGACCGCTACGACCGGGAGTGGGACGAGCAGGAGGAGTGAAGCCGGAGGACCTCGGCGGTTCGGGAATTCGCGGGAGCGAACTCGTCCAGGTCTCTTCCGTGATCACCGCGGATCCGGCGCGGAACTGTCGGTGTCCGCACGTATGTTCGAGTCATGCAGACGGGATCGGTGCCGGAGGTCGTGGCTGCGATGCCGCGGAGACCGCGATCACCGACGTCGAGCGCCCCTTCGGGGGCACGCTCGAGGAGGCCCGCGAGGCCGTCGAGGAGGCCGGGACCGTCTCGACACGACCGCGGCCGGGACCCGCCGCCAGGACCGGGCCGTGGACGAGCTGGCCCGCCGGATCGTGCTGTGGGCCGGGGCCGACCGGTTCGCGGGGGTCAAGCCGGAGGTCCGCGACCGGTTCCGGGTCGCCGACGTCGTGACGGAGCTGGAGCCCGTCGCGGCCGGGCTCGCCGACGACCTCGACGTGTTCGCGGCCAACCTGCGCGAGCGGCTCGCCGAGCTCGAGGAGCACGAGTCGGTCGTCGTCACGGCGATGACCGGGATGGTCCGCCAGGCGCTCAGGTCGCTGGCCCGGGCGCAGGCGCTGTCGGAGCTACCCGACACGCTGGGGGACTGGGCCGGGCAACGGTTCCTCGAGGTCGGCCCGCAGCCGTCGACGACGTTCGCGCTGGAACGGGTGTCGGTTGAGCGCATGCGCAAGTGGTCGGGCGGGGAGGACATGCAGCGCAAGGTCGCCGTGGCCAACGGCGTCCAGCTGATCTTCCTGACCGGCGTCGGCGACATGAAGGCGGTCGGCATGAATGCGGTCGGCCGGTTTCCCGACGTCATCCGCATGCGCAACATGACGAACCGCAACCGCGAGTACGTGCGGGCCGCCGACCGGACCCTCGCGTCCGACGATCCCGCCGGCGTCGTCGACGCCACCCGGGTGGCGCGACGACCCGGTGCTGACCCTGCTCCAAGGCTCCGCCGACCCGGTTCCGTCGGGGCCCGGCCTCTCATCCCCCGCGGGTGAGGCAGGGCCCGGCGGAACGGCGCAGGCTTCGTCCGTGCCCGGTCCCGCCTGACGTGGGGCCGGTATACGGGTGGTACGGAGAGGGGTACGGACCGATGACCGATTCCGCAAGAACCGCGCCGGTGGGCTCCGGGACGCGCGCCGGCACCGCGTCGTCCGCAGCGTCGAGGGCCGCTCCGGCGCCGACCGCCTGGACGGGATGGGCCGTCTTCGCCGCGGTCTTGATGATCATGGTCGGCGTCTTCCACGCGATCGCCGGCCTCGTGGCCCTGTTCCGGGAGACGGTCTACCTGGTCCCGGAGACCAATCTCGTGGTGAGCGTCAGCTACAACAGCTGGGGCTGGCTGCACCTGATCGGGGGTGTCCTGCTCGCGGTGGCCGGCTTCGCGTTGCTCGCCGGGCAGACCTGGGCGCGCGTCGTCGCGGTCGTCCTCGCCGGCCTGAGCGCCGTCGTCAACATCGGCTTCCTGGCCGCGCAGCCCTTCTGGTCCTCGATCATGATCGCGCTCGACGTGCTCGTGATCTACGCGTTGACGGTGCACGGCGGTGAACTGAAGAGCCGCGCCGCCGGCTACTGAGCCGCCGACGGCGCGCCCGGGCGCGGACCCGCGACCGGTCGGACCGTTCGCGGGTCGGTCACGTCCGGCGCCGTTTCGTCGAGCCCGCCCGGTCGGCCGGGCGGCGATCCCGGCCGCGATCGCCCCCGCACCGCCGGTCCGACGGGCTCATCCACCGCGGGTGATGCCGGGTGTCGGCCCGGATCAGCACAGTCCCCGTATCGAGAGACCCGCACGCTGTCGACTGCTGGAGGTAAGGCATGGCCACCCTGACGGTGTGGAAGTTCCCGACGGCACAGGGCGCGGACAACGCCCTGAACATCCTGGAGCGGCTGCAGAAGGAGGAGCTGATCCAGGTCAACGACGCCGCCGTGGTGCGCTGGCCGGAGGGCCGGAAGAGGCCGAAGACCGAACAGCTGCACAACCTGGCGGGGGTCGGAGCGCTCGGCGGCAGCTTCTGGGGGCTGCTGTTCGGGCTGATCTTCTTCGTTCCGCTGCTCGGCCTCGCCGTCGGCGCCGCCGTGGGTGCGCTGACCGGCTCGATGTCCGACGTCGGCATCGACGACGACTTCGTCAGGGACGTCCGGGAGAAGGTCACCCCCGGAACCTCGGCCCTGTTCGCCCTCACCTCGCACGCCGTCACGGACAAGGTGCTGGAAGCCTTCCGCGGCACCGACGCCGAACTCGTGCACACCAACCTGTCCGGCGCCCAGGAGCAGCAGCTCCGGGAGGCCTTCGCCGAGGCCGAAGCCTGATCGGCGGGACCTACCCACCACCGGCTGGCCCGGGACCGCCGTCCGGGGGCCGGCCGGCGGCGTCGAGGCGGCTGCGGCCCGCCTGCACCGCGCCGAGCACGGCCCGCAGCAGCAGCCCGACGACGACCAGGTTGGCGACCATTTGGAAGGTCGTGACCACACGCGCCACCTGGGACGCCGGGGCGATGTCGCCGAACCCGACGGTGGCGAAGACGGTCACGGTGAAATAGAGGGTGTCGGTACGGGTGAGCGGCTGGGTGAAGGACGACGGCTCGGTCTGCGCGAGCAGGTAGTAGGCCGCGGCGAACAGCAGCAGGTACAGCGGGACGGCCGTGGCGAGGGTCTCCACGGCCCGCAGCCCGGGGTAGCTGGCCCGCACGATCGACCGGACCTGCCACACCCCGAACGCACCGACCACGATCAGGCCGATCAGCAGCTGGACCAGCGTCGTCACGGTGGCGGTCTCGTCGAGGGGCAGCAGGTAGTAGACGACGACCAGCGCGGTGGTACTGCTCAGCGACCGCGCCAGCGCCCACCCGATCAGCTTCCGGCGGCCCGGCGTGACGGCGCCGATGAACGGTACGGCCATGACCATCCCTCAGCCCACACCCTCGGTGTCCTCGCTCCCCACCGGCTCAGCGCGCTGTTCGGCCCGGCCGCGGGCCGCGGGGGACCGGCCGGCCGCGATCCCGGCCAGCGCCAGCAGACCCTGCCCGGGCCCCTCGGGCTGCATCGCGGACGGTGAGGCCCCAGGATGGTGCGGAGCAAGACGCACACGGAGCACCTGCGGCCGGATGCCGAACCGGATCGGCGGGGCGAGGACCACCGCCTCACCGTCGATGCCGAGCGGGACCGGGTGGTCGGAGTCGACCTCGAACACCGGTGCCGACCAGTGCGTCCACCGGCCGGGCCCGGAGCCGGACCCGGCCTCGCGGGCCGGCACGACGGCGATCCCGAGCATCCCGTCGTCGATCCGCGGGCGGGTGCCCGACCCGATCGAGCCGCCGAGCCGGTACTGGTTGTTTGAGACCAGGATGACGGCGGCCGAGCGGTGCGCCAGCCCGTCCGGCCCGCGCCAGCGCAGGTCCAGCTCCGAACCGCTCGGTCCGAGGACGGCCGGTGCGGTGCCGAGCAGCGTGCGGACCTTCGCGTTCCGGTACCCGGCGCTCTGCACGGCCTCCGCGTAGAGCCCCATCGACACGTTGTTGACGAACACCCGCCCGTTGACCTCGCCGAGGTCGACCAGTTGCTCGCCACCGTCGACGAAGGCGTCCAGGGCGCCGACGACGTCGTTGCGGTCCACCCCGAGGTCGAGGGCGAAGTGGTTGCGGGTGCCGGCCGGGATGCACGCGTAGGGCAGCCCGTGCTGCGCGGCCACCGCCGCGACGATGGCCTGCGAGCCGTCCCCACCGGCCATCGCGAGGCCGTCGGCCCCCTGCGCCACCGCGGTGCGGACGAGTTCCTCGAGGTCGTCGCCGGGGTGCAGTTCGACCGTCCGCATCCCGCGGTTCGCCGCCTCGGCGGCCAGTCCCACCTGGGTCGCCTTCCCGCCACCCGATCGCGGGTTCACGAACAGGACCGGCCGGTCCGGCCGGGGCGCGGCGGGCCGGTGCACGTGCACCCGGAACGCCACCCGTCCCGCGGCGTGCCAGATCGCGATGCCCGCGACGATCACCAGCAGGTACGGCCACCCGTCGTTCCTGATCAGGAGCAGTGCGGTGGCGGCGAGGGCGAGCACCGCCACGGTCAGCCCGGTGATGCGCTGCCAGCCGCGGCGCACGACGCCGAACCACGCCGCCACCAGCGCGATCGCGACACACCCCAGCACGCCCAGGCCCTCCGGGAACCGGATGATCCCCACGACGACGGCGGTCACGATCGCGGCGAGCGCCGCAAGCAGCGCAACCGCGGCCGCGACCCGTTGCCGGCCGGTGGGACCGGCGGGAGTGCTCACGGCGTCTCCCCGATCGGCGTTGCGCGCCCCGTCTCGCCCGACCATGAGAGTCCTCCTTGCGGTCGCCGGCGGGTCAGCATCCGCCGCGGCCGCGGGGTGCAGCGTCATCCGCCCGGGGTGATTCCCGGGAGCTGCCGGTGTGACGGCACGACGCCGCGCATCCCGGGCGGCGTCACCGCCGAGGAGCACGTCCGGGAGCGGGCTCAGCAGCCGGCTGCGTCGCCGCCGACCGGTCGAGCGGTGCGAGGCGCGCCGTGACGACGTGCGCGACGACGACGCCGACGATCACCAGCGGCATGACCGCGAGCCCGTCGGCCCCGAGCAGCAGGGTGGCCAGCAGCACCGAGGTCAGCGGCAGCCGTAGCATCGCGGCGCACATCGCCCCGATCCCGACGGCCACGCCGGCGGCGAGCGGCAACCCCGGCAGGTGGGACAGGGCGACGCCGCCCGCCGCGCCCAGGAACATCGCCGGGAACACCGGGCCGCCCCGGAAGGCCGCCAGCGAGGCGCTGTAGGCGAGGCCCTTGCAGACGAGCAGCAGCAGGAGTGCACCGACGGTGTAGCCGCCCTGCCCGGCGATCAGCGGGGCCAGCTGGTCCTGCCCGGAGAACAGTACGTCCGACCAGTTCTTGCCGGTGACGCCCGCGTACAGGACCGCACAACCCGCCACGAACACGCCCACGACAGGGGTGAGCAGCAGGATCCGCCGCTCGATGTGCGGGCGCGCCAGCCGGGCGAGCCGCGAGATCGCGGTCCCGGCGACCGCGGCGGCGGCGCCGATGGCGATCGCCCAGCCGAACATGACAACGTCGGGACGGGCGAACGGCGGCAGATCGGGCAGCGCCAGCGAGAACGTGCCCAGTCCGGTGAGCGAGCCCAGCCCGATGAAGATCAGCGAGCCGACACCCGCGGCCAGCAGCCCCGGGAGCAGGACGAGCTGGAGGGCGGCCCCGCCGATCCCGGCCGCCTCCATCAGCAGGAACGCGCCGAGCAGCGGCGACCCCAGTAGCGTGCTGATGGACGCGAAGCTGCCCGCCGCCGCGACGACGTGGGTGGACGCCGCCGCGGCGCCCCGCCGGACCAGCCGGATCACCAGCACCGCGAGTCCGCCGCCCAGAGCGATCAGCGGTGCCTCCGGCCCGAGCACGGCGCCGGCGACCAGGGTCACGAAGGCGGCCGCCGCGACACCGGGCAGCTCGCCGGGCTCGGGCGCACCGCCGGAGCGGAAGCCATCGGCGGGGGAGTGCCCGCCCCTGCCGGGCAGGTAGCGGATGACGGACCCGACCAGCGCCCCGCCGACCAGCAACGGCACGACGGGCCACCACAGCGGCGCCGGGCCGAGGCCCAGGGCGCCGGGCAGGGTGGCGTACACCCAGCGCTGTCCGGCGGACACCAGCGCCAGGAAGCCGTATGCCACGGCCGAGATCGGGATGCCGAGGACCGCCGCGAGGACGAGTAGCTGCAGGTAACCGCGACTGCGCAGGAGCGCGCCGGGATCGGCGGGTCCGGCTGCGTGCATCTCGACCTCCTCGCCCGCGCCGACAGGGTGGCCGCCGCGCCGCACGAGCGCCATCACCCGGCCCGGATGATGCGACCGGTGCGGCCGGTGGGGGAGGGTGGCCGATCCCGACGAGGCGGGGAGCCACGGAGGAGCCTCGGGAGAGCCTCGGGAGAGCCACGGAGGTGCCCTGGGATGACCGAGCAGGCGACCACCCGCCGGCGGACTCGGAAGATCGAGGTCCGGCCGCACCTGACCCCGCAGGAGCGCGCCGCACTGGGCCGGCGCGCGCGATCGACGGTGCCCCGCAGCAGCCACGCGGTGTACGACCCGGGACCGTCCCGGCCCGACCCGGTGGCGTTGTTGGAGAGCCAATCGGCAGCCCGGGTGCCGGAGCTGGTCCCGATCCGTTACGGCCGGATGGCGGTCTCTCCGTTCACCTTCTACCGGGGCGCCGCGTTGGTGATGGCGAGCGACCTGTCGGGCACCCCGCTCTCGGGTCTCGTCGTCCAGCTCTGCGGGGACGCGCACCTGTCCAACTTCGGCGCGTTCGGCTCCCCGGAGCGGCGGCTGCTGTTCGACCTCAACGACTTCGACGAGACCCTCCCCGGGCCGTGGGAGTGGGATGTCAAGCGCCTCGCCGCGAGCATCGAGATCGCCGGCCGGGACAACGGCCTCGCCACCAAGGAACGCCGTACCGTCGTCCAGGCCTGCGTTGCGTCCTACCGGCGCGCGATGCGCGACTTCGCCGGCCGGCGCCACCTCGACGTCTGGTACGCCCGGGCGGACTTGGCGCAGCTGCAGGCGCAGCTGGGCAGCCGGCTGCGGCCCCGCGGGCGGCGGCGGTTGTCGCAGGAGATGGCGAAGGCCCGGACCCGCGACAACGTGCAGGCCATGGCCAAGCTCACCGCGGAGGCCGACGGCGGGCCCCGGATCATCGCCGACCCGCCGCTCATCGTCCCGGTCACCGACCTGTTCCCCGGAGAGGCGGAGCGCAGTCGGCTGGAGAGCCAGATCTACGGGCTGCTGGACGGCTACCGGCGCTCGCTGCAGCACGACCGGCGGGCGCTCGTCGAGCAGTACCGTCCGGTGGACCTGGCACGCAAGGTGGTCGGCGTGGGCAGTGTCGGCACCCGGTGCTGGATCGTGCTGATGCTCGGCCGCGACGAGCAGGACCCGCTGTTCCTGCAGGTCAAGGAGGCCGTGCCCGCCGTGCTCGAGGGATTCCTGGGGGCGGGCGGGTTCGACAACGCCGGGCACCGGGTCGTCACCGGGCAGCGGCTGATGCAGGCCGCGAGCGACATCTTCCTGGGTTGGCAGCGCATCGACGGGCCCGACGGGAAGACCCGCGACTACTACGTCCGCCAACTGCGGGACTGGAAGCTGTCGGTGGAGATCGGTGAGATGCTCCCGGCCGGCCTGCGCACCTACGGCGAACTGTGCGGCTGGACGCTGGCCCGGGCGCACGCGCGGACCGGTGACCGCATCGCCATCGCCGCCTACCTCGGTAGCGGGGACGCGTTCGACCGGGCCGTCGCGACCTTCTCGCAGGCCTACGCCGACCAGAACGACCGCGACCACGGTCGGTTCGTCGATGCGATCAAGGACGGCCGGATCACCGCGCAGAGCGACCTGTAGTCCGATCCCGGCGCTGCCGGGACCACCCGGACCGCCCGTCGTGGGTGAGGCCCGACGGCACCGGTGCGAATACCGTCCGCCGGATGGCCACCATGACCACGCCGGGCCCCGCCACCGTCGGTGACACGGTACCGGTCGTCCCCCTGTCCCCCCTACCACGTGGGCTGGTCATCCTGCTGGGCGCGGCCGCCGCTGTGGTGGTCGTCGGCGGCATGAAGGCCACGGCCTGGTTGATCGGACCGGTGTTCCTGGCGTTGGTCATCGTCATCGCGGTCAGTCCGCTCCAGGCGTGGGCGCGACGTCACGGCTGGCCGGGGTGGCTGTCGACCCTGACCTTGGTCGTCGCGGTCTACGCCGTGATCCTGGCGCTGGTGCTCGTCGTCGTGATCTCGGTCGCCCAGCTGGCCACCCTGTTGCCGACCTACGCGGACCAGGCGGAGGCGCTGCTCAGAGGCGTCACCGCCCAGCTGCAGAAGCTGGGTGTCGATCCGGCGCACGCGCGGGCGACGGCGGGCTCGGCCGACCTCAACCGGCTGGCCGGGATCGTCGGGTCGCTGCTCTCGAGCGTGTCGGGTGTGCTGACCAGCGTGGTGTTCCTGCTGGCGCTGCTGCTGTTCCTCAGCGTGGAGACCAGCGGGATGCCGGCCCGGCTCGCCGCGATCGCCCGCGACCGGGCGCCGGTCGCCGCCGCCCTCGTGGACTTCGCCCGCGGCACCCGCAGCTACTTCGTGGTCAGCACGGTCTTCGGCCTGATCGTCGCGGTGCTCGACACCGTCGCGCTGGCACTGCTGGGAGTCCCGCTGCCGGTGCTGTGGGGCCTGCTGGCGTTCATCACCAACTACATCCCCAACGTCGGGTTCGTCATCGGTGTCATCCCGCCCGCGCTGCTCGCGTTGCTCTCCGGCGGCTGGCAGCTCATGGTGTGGGTGATCGTGGTCTACTGCGTGCTGAACTTCGTGGTGCAGTCATTGATCCAGCCCCGGTTCGTCGGCGACTCGGTCGGCCTGTCGACCACGATGACCTTCGTCGCGCTCGTGTTCTGGGCCTGGGTGCTCGGCGGGCTCGGCGCCCTGCTCGCCATCCCGATGACCCTGCTGGTCAAGGCGGTGCTGGTGGACACCGACCCGCAGGCGGCGTGGGTTGATGCGCTGGTGCGCGCCCCGCGCCGGGCTCAGGCGACGGAGCCTCCGACACCGGCCGGCGACGAGGAACCGGCACCGGTGGCGCCGGCCGCGCCGCCCCTCGCCGGTGCCGAGGCGACCGAGCGGTGACGGACCGGCCGAGCGGTCAGCGCGAGACGAGCGGCAGCAGCCGTTGTTCGTAGGCGGCCACCACGGCACTGCGCCGGCTGCTCACCCCGAGCTTGGCGTAGATGGCCCGGATGTGCGACTTCACCGTGTTGATCGAGATGGCGAGGTCGGCGGCGATCTCGTCGAGCGAGAGCAGGGAGGGCAGCAGCGACAGCACCGTCAGCTCGCGGTCGCTGAGCACCGTCCCCGGCCGGTCCGGTGCCGGCCACGGCGCGGCGATCGCCCGGGCGGCGAACGGCTCCAGGGTCCCGAAGCTGCCGAGCGCGTGCACGAGCAGCTCGCGCACCTCGGGCCCGGCGAGGGCGAACGGGCGCAGTGCGTCGATCGGCTCGGCCTGGTCGAGCGCGGCGTGCAGGGCCCGTCGGGCGGCCGGGCGGTCACCGGCGAGGGCGGCCAGCCGGCTCTCCAGCACCAGCGCCTCGACGACCGTGTGCGGCAGCAGCGGTTCCATCGCGCCGGTGAGCAGCGGGCCCATCCGTTCCCGGGCTGCACCGTGGTTCCCGGCCGCGGCCTCGACCCACGCTCGCATGAGCAGCATCTCGCCGGGGATCCCGAGCCGCTCGCTCACCCAGCTCAGGACGGTCGACGCGGCCGCGGCGTGACCCAGCAGCAACGCGGCGCGATGCTCGAGCAGCGCCGCGGCGGCGGCCTGCTCGGGAGCGACGTACACGACGCCGAGATCGAGCCGGGCCTGCTGCATCTCGCGGAGCCCGGCGGCCTGCTCACCGAGATCGAACAGGGCGGCGCCCCGGAGCACGCCGACGGCATGGCCCAGCGCGGGTCCGGCGGGCCCGTCCGGTCCCGCTGCCTGCGCGGAGTGGCGGAGGGCCAGGGCGGGTTCGGCCCGGTACAGCGCCGCGTCACCGAGCATGAGGTGGGCGGCCCGCGACCAGACCGAGTCCTGCCAGCCGTGCGCGCCCGCGATGACGGCCGCCTTCTCGCCGGCCGCGGCCATCGCCCGGTAGTCGCCGTCCAGCCCGGCGACGGCGCCGATCTGGGCCTGGCACTGCAGCTCCAGGTAACCGAAACCGCGCGAACGGGCCAGCTCGAGGGCCGCAGCGAGCTCGGCCCGCACGTCGGTGCGGCCGCCGACCGACAGCAGGCAGGCCGAGGCCCGGGTCAGGTGGGCCAGGGCCGCGACGGCGGGATCGGTGGCCGAGACGCCGTCGAGCTCCTGGGCCGCATCCTTCGCCCGGCTCAACTCACCGGAGGAGACCGCGACATCGAAGTCGGCGACGATCCGCAGCACGACCAGCTCCGCGGGACCGTCGTCGGGCCAGCGGGCATCGGCGACGAGGAGGTCGTGGTGCGCTGCGGTCAGCTCGCCGGCCTCGAGGTGGACCAGCGCGGAGGTCAGGGCCGCCCACGGGTCCTGGTCGGATGATGTGTCCGCGAGCCGGTCGAGCGCGCGCCGCAGCGGCCGGTGGTCACCCGACAGCAGCAGCGGTACGCCGAACCGGTGCAGCATCTCCCGCAGGCGGGCGGCGCCACCGCCCCGGGCGGCGTGCTCGAGGGCCCGCACCGGCTGTTCGCGGTCGGCCCACCAGTCGGCGGCCCGCCCGTCCAGGTCGGCCACGAGGGTGGGGCGTTGCCGGTCCATGTACGCCCGCAGGTACGACCGCAGCAGGGTCCGGGTGCGGTAGACGTCGGAGCGGGGTGGAGGGCCCCGGACGACGAGCGAGGTCGACCGGGCGAGCGCGTCCAGCAGTTCGCCCGCGTCGTCGCGCCCGGTCAGCTCGGCCGCCAGTTCCGGGGAGAGCCCGTCACAGACGCTGGTGACGCTCAGCAGGTGCTGCTCGTCGGGCGTGAGGTGGGACAGCACCTCGCCCACCAGGTAGTCGGCCAGCGGCCGATCGTCGGCGGCGAAGGTGGAGACGAAGGAGGCGGTGTCAGCGGCCTGCTGCATCGACAGCGCCGCCAGCCGGAGCCCGGCCGCCCAGCCGTCGCACAGCGCGTTCAGCGTGTCGATCTGTTCGGGACGAGCGGCCACGCCGGCCGCCGTGAGCAGCGCGGCGGTCTCGGCCCACGAGAAGCGCAGGTCGTCGGCCCGCAGCTCGGACAACCGGCCCTCCAGGTGGAGCTTGGGCAGCGCGAGCGGTGGGTCGCGCCGGCCGGCCATCACGATGTGCAGGTTCGCCGGCCGGTGGCGCAGCAGGGTGCGCAGCCCGCGCAGCGCCCGCGCCTCGACGATCTCGTCGACGTCGTCCAGCACCAGGCGCAGCTCCATCGCGGCCGCCCCGACCGCCTCGACGATGTCCCCCATGAACTCGGGACGGTCCCCAGGCCGCCCGGACGCGTCCTCGTACAGCGGGCTGTCGGCGGGCACGCCCGGGCAGCCGGCCAGCGCGGCCAGCAGACCGGACCGGAGCCGGGTCGGATCGTTGTCGTCCTCGTCGAGGCAGAGCCATCGGGTGTACCGGCTGTCGGATGCCAGCGTCCACTCCGCCAGCGCGGTCGTCTTCCCGAACCCGGCGGGGGCGCTGAGCAGCATCACGTCGGCCCGGTCCGCCCGGTCGAGCAGGGAGAGCACCCGGGGCCGGCTCACGAAGCCGGTCGGCAGCGGTGGCACCGCCGTCTTCGACGGCGACATGTGCGGCATGCCGACGAACACCTCCGCTCCGGCGCCCTTCCGGCCGTCGAGATCCCCCGGGTCGCCGAAGCTAGCTCCGGCCCGGCTTCACGATCAGAGACTTTGGTCCTGAACCCGGGCGGGGGTCGTCACCGGGGGCGACGGCGCCGTGCCCACGGGTTCGGGGGCCGGCGGCCGGGCGCTCGGCAGCCCACGGGTGGCGAGGAAGCTGAGCAGCGCGATCGCCGCCGCCGCGAGCAGCGCGACCTTGAGCCCCTGCAACTGAGCCACGGCGTAGGTGCCCACCAGCGCGTCGACCTCCGCCGGAGACACCTGTGCCGCGGTCAGGGCTGCCCGCACCTGCTCGGTGGACAGGAAGTTGATGCCCGCGTCGAGCGCGGTCCCGACCTGCGCCCGGACGGCGTCGGAGATCCGCGGGTCGGCCGCGAGCCCGGCCTGAGCGGCCTTGGTGAGTGCGGTGATGAGGATCGAGCCGATGAGCGCGGTGCCGAGCGAGGAACCGAAGTTCTGAGCGGTGTACTGCAGGCCGCCGACCTCGCTGCGGTCGGCCTCCCCGACGCTGGACTGGGCGACGTTGCCGAGCTGCCCGGCGAGCAGGCCCATCCCGATCCCGAGCACGGCCATCGCGAGCCCGAACGACAGGTCGTCGAGTTCCGGGCGCACCGCCGCGGTCAGCCACAGCGTCGCGACGAAGAGCACGAGCAGTCCGACCCGGACCACCTGCCGCGGACTCGCGATCCGGCCCAGGGCGGGGGCGCTCATCGACGTCAGCAGCATCGTGACCGAGACCGGAAGCAGTCGCAGGCCGGTCTCGAAGGCGTTGAGTCCCTGCACCACCTGCAGGTAGAGCGGGATCGTGAAGAACAGGCCGAGCAGGATCAGGTTCTGCGAGGTCAGGGTGTACAACGCGGACCGCAGGGGTGGGATGTCGAACAGCTCCCACCGGATCAGCGGGTCGCGGCCCCGGGTCTCCCGATGCCGTTGCCAGCGGCGGAACAGCGCGAGCACCACGAGCCCCGCCGCGATGACGAACGGTGTCGGCGAGAAGCCGAGCACGGTGATCGGTGGGTTGCGCGGCTGCAGCCAGCCCCACGTCGAGCTCTGCAGCACACCGAGCACGACGAGTGCGAGGCCGACGACCGACAGGGCGGCCCCGACGACGTCGAAGCCGCGGTGCGGGGCGGTCGCGGGCACCTCCTTGATCCAGCCGAGCACCGCGAGGATCGCGACCACGACCACCACCTCGCCGGCGAAGACCAGCCGCCAGGTCAGGTAGGTCGTCACCCAGCCGCCGAGCAACGGGCCGACGGCGATCCCCGCCCCGGCCAGCCCGCCGATCACCCCGTAGGCGACGGCCCGGTCGCGGCCGGTGTAGTTCCCGCCGACGAGCGCGGCCAGCGCCGGCAGCACCAGCGCCCCGCCGAGCCCCTCGATGATGGACCAGCCGAGGACCAGCACGCCCAGCGTCGGGGCGATCGCGGTCAGCGCCGAGCCCACCCCGTAGACCACGAGCCCGACACCGAAGGCGCGGCGCCGCCCGAGCAGGTCGCCCACCTTCCCGCCGGTGATCAGGAACGCGGCCATGACCAGCGTGTAGACGGTGATGACGCCCTGGATCGCGGTGACGGTGGTGTCGAAGTCCGCGACCAGCTGACTGATCGAGACGTTCATGACCGACGTGTCGAGCACGACGAGGAACTGCGCGGCGCCGAGGGCGATCAGCGGCTTCCACCGGTTCATCGGCGACCTCCCGGAGCCCCGCGCGGCGGCGCCGCCCGGGGTGCCCGGCATCCTTTCGGCGCCCGGGACAGCGTCCATCACCCCACAGGGGTGACACGGCCCCGGGTGCTGGTCCCGCGGGGCCGTGTCACGCGCGGCCGCCGCGGCGGTAGAGCTGGGGGATGACGGTCAGGCTGAACCACTCCGCGTTCGAGCTCGCGCGACGCCGGGTCTCGGCGGGCGCGTACGTCATCGACGGGCGGGACATGTGGGACGCGCATCGGCCCTTGATCTGCCAGGAGAACGACTTCGTCGCCCTGCACGGCTACGACGAGTACGCGTCGTGGCACCTCGGGATCGACGACGAGCACGGCGAGGAGACGAAGGAGCGCTACGAGTTCCCCTACGGCGATTTCGAGCGGGTCCATCGGTGCGGGGTGCTCGCGGCCGAGTCGCGGGCGGGGCAGCACAGATACCTGGACATCGAGCTGGCGACGGCTCACCTGCACGGGATGCTCGACGCGCTGGGCACCGAGCACCACGCCCACCGGTAGTTCGTCCTGCTCAGCGTGCCTCACGCGCGAGGGCCTCGATCTGATGCCGGTGATCCTGGGCCGTGCCGCGGTGGGGCCCCGTCGTCCCGGAGGACCTGCGGATCACGCCCGGTGGTGCGCGCGCGCCACCCCCACGAGCGGCCGGTAGTCCTCGGGTAGCTGCACGGTCACGTCGAAGAACTCGTCGCCGACGTCCTGGCGCAGGACGGCGAACACCGCAGGGATCTCGCGGGCCGCCTGCTCGACGGACACCCCGGCGCGGTCCGCGACCCGGAACGCGAAGTCCTGCACCGTCATCCGCGGCTCCGGGTGGGTCTTGCCGCGGTGCAGCGCATCGTGCAGCGCCAGCGGCAGGTAGGCGGCGAGGTCGTCGGCGTCACCGGGCGCGATCCGTTCCGCGAGCGTCTCCAGCACCGCCCCGGTGATCCGGCGAGCCTCTTCCGTCGTGGTCCCGGCGCGCTCGGCCACCCGGCTCAGGAACGCCTCGAGCGGGTCGAGCACCGACCGGCCGGTCAGCAGCGGCTCGTAGTCCCCGCCCAGCTGCGCCCGGACATCGGCGAACTCGTCGGGCCCGACCGCCATCCGGGTCACGCTGAACACGGCCGCGGCGTGCTTCTCCGCGGTCTGCGGATCGGTGCCCTCCCGCTCGGCGACCCGGCGGATGAACTCCTCCGGGGTGAATCCCCGCGGGCCGGTGGTGTGCACGTAGCCCTGTAGCTCTGGTGGGAGCCGCCCCAGGAGGTCGGCGGCCTCCCCCCTGGACAGGTGCTCGGACAAGGTGGCCAGCGTGGCCTGAACGGCCCGTTCCGCGGCCGCGCGGTCCAGCTTCGTCATCTGCTGGACGAGCGTCATGAACCGCTCGTAGTCCATCACCGGTTCCTCCCTCCGGCAGGATCGCCGGTCCTCATCGGGTCGTGATCCGGTCCCAGACCCGCCGCAACCGGGCCTCCAACGGCCTCTCCGCCGGAACGCTGCCCTCCCTGCCGGACCGTTGCCGCCGCGGTTCCGGCGGCGGGTGCAGGTCGTCGCGCTCCACCGCGAGCAGCACGCCCCGCTCGTGGAGCTCGGCCACCTGGTCGGCGTGGGCGTAGAGGTGCCGGCCGGGCAGCGGGGTGGTGTGCACGATCAGGCCCAGGAACAGGTCGGCCGGTTCGTCCGCCAGGACCTGGTCCACGACGCCGATGCACTCCGCGTGCCGGTCGTACACCGCGGTCCCCTCGGCGAGGACGAGGTAGGCGATGGGCCGACCCAGGTCGGGGTCGGTGCCGGCACCCATCCCCGGGTCAGCCCGTGGTCTCGACGAGTTGGGCGAACTCCTTGCCCAGCTGGCTCATCACGTCGTGCCATTCGGTACTGGTCACGGTGTCCCGGATGGCGGCGAGCACGGCGACGATCCCCGCCGAGGCCTTCTCCCGGTCCACCCCGGCCCGATCCGCGACGCGACGCCGGAACTCGTCGACCCCGAAGCCGTCGGCCTTCTCGTCCGTCGGCAGCAGGTCCTCGTAGAACGACCGCGGGAGCTGCGCAGCCAGGTCCCTGGCCTCGCCGCCGGTCAGCCGCTCGGAGAGCGTCCGCATCGTCGCGTGGGCGATCGCCTCGGCCTCGACACGCGACAGTCCGGCGCGCTCGGCGACCTTCTGGATGAAGCTCTCGTGCGACATCAGGCTCCCTCCGCGGGTGTTGTCCGGCCACCTTCGCCCGCTGCGGCGCCCGGCGGCGTCGACCTGGCCCGGCCAACTCGGCGCCGCCGGCTCGGCACGGCAGGACAGGTCGGCGGCACTACCCGGCGGGGGTGAGGCGCCCGCAGGTGAAGGAGGGCAGGCTGATCCGACCGGAACCGGTGGAGGATCGGTGATCATGCGTACCCTGCTCAACGTCATCTGGCTGCTGCTCTGCGGGATCTGGCTGGCACTCGCCTACGTCGTCGCCGGGATCATCTGCTGCCTGCTGATCGTCACCATCCCGTTCGGCCTGGCCGCGTTCCGCATCGCCGACTTCTCGCTGTGGCCCTTCGGCCGTCAGCTGGCGAAGCGCTCCGACGCCGGGGCGCCGTCGACGATCGGCAACGTCATCTGGATCATCTTCGCGGGCTGGTGGCTCGCCCTCGCGCACCTGGCCACGGCGATCGCGCTGGCGGTGACGATCATCGGCATCCCGCTGGCGATCGCGAACCTGAAGCTCATCCCCGTCTCGCTGGTGCCGCTGGGCCGTGTCATCGTTCCCGTCGGCTCGCGGCAGGACCCCTGGCGGCCCGTCGCGGTGAGCTGAGCGGCGTCGGCCGCGGCCGCGATGTCCGGGCCGTAGAAGGCGTCGGTGAACTGGGCGTGGTTCAGCTCGGCGCCGACAGCCTCGTCGACGCGGTGTACCCCGTGCACCGCCGCCGGCCGCGCGACCTCGGTGGCGTGCCGGACGACGCCGTGGTGCGCCGAGCCGGGCGCATGGACGAGGATCCTCACACGGCCTCCAGGGCCGCGGCGTAGATCTCGGCGTGGGCCCGCGCGAGCCCGGCGCGTTGGGCGGCGCGTTCCGCGGGGTCCGCGCGCCAGGTCGGGCGGTGGGCGTACGCCGTCCGGACTGCGGCGGTCAACGAGGCCGCGTCGAGCCCCGACTCGTCGTGGCCGTAGCTCAGGCAGGGGCCCTGCTCGGCATAGAAGCCGCAGGTCGGCGCGATCACCGCGGTGCCGAGGTCGCGGCAGGCCTCCAGCCAGCCCGAATGGGTGCCGAACCGGTAGGGGAGCACGGAGGCGTCCACACCGGACAGGTAGTCCCACAGCGCGTCGTCGCAGAACCGCGGGTGCACCCGGACGTCCAGGTCGGCCACCGCGGCCGCGAACGCCCGGCCGCGCTCGTCGTCGTGCGCGTCGATCTGCAGCACGGCGCCGGGGAGGTCGGCCACCGCGGTCGCGAGCACCCGGGCGACCGGCACCGGGTCGGCGTTCGCGCGCACGCTCTTGGCGTGCAGGCCGACGACGAACCCGTCACGAACCGGTCGTGGCGCGGCCAGCCGCTCCGGGCCGACGACGTGCGGGTGCGGGAGCACCGCGGCGTCGCGGCCCCACCGGGCCCGGATGGCTGCCGCGGCGCCGGGGGTGAGCGTGATCAGCGCATCGGCCGCCGGAACCAGGACGTCGAGCGCGGCCTCGTGTTGTGCGGGGTCGTGGTGGTGGGGGTTGCGCAGGTCGTGCACGGTCAGCATGAGTGGGCGTCGGAGCGCGCGCAGCACGGCCACCAGCGCGCGCAGCTGGGCCGGGGACCGGTCGTCGAAGCCGAAGTGCAGGTGGAAGGCGTCGAACTCGTCCGCGTGCGCGGCGACCCACGACGCCTCCAGCATCGGCGGGGGCCACCACTGCCCGGGTGGTGCGCCCGGCACCGGCGGATCGGGGAGCCGGACGACCCCGGTGGCACCGGCCGGGTCGGTGAGGTGGTCGACGTACACGTGGCCGCTCGGCACGGACGCGATCCGCACGCGGGCTCCTCCCTCTCCGGCTCGGCACGCTGCCCGCCGGCGCCGGAATGCCCGCTCTGCGCCGGTCCCAACCATCTCGACGGGATCGCGCGGTTGCGGGCACGACGCCCGGATGGATGCGGGGCGCCGGGCGCACTACGGCGAGTTCTACGACGGGCCGGGGCCCACCGACCGGCCGCTCGCCGTGGTGCACGGCAACTGCCAGGCCGAGTCGATGCGCGTGCTGCTCGCCGGTTCGCCGACCTTCTCCTGCCCCACGGTCCGGGTACCACGGGTGCAGGAGCCGCGCGCCGACTGGCTCGTCGACGGCACGGCGGTGCCCGCCGAGCTGGTGCGTGCCGCGCAGCTGGACCGGTATGCCGCGCACCCGGAGTGGATCACCGCCGGGCTGCGCCGGCTCGCCGACCGCAGGGTCCTGCTCGGATTGCGCCCGTGAGCGTGGCCGGCGCCTTGAGACCGTGCCTCCTCCCGCCGGTACGTCGGCTGGGCCCGACAGCGCACCGAGGTGGTACGCATGGTTGCGCCGTGACCGGAATGGGCACATCGCCGTATGCCCCGTCAGTCATCCATTTGCGCGATGTGAGGCCGATCGTCCCCATGTCCACCACATGCGCGCACTTCCCGATGCCACAGTGAGCCGGCCGCTGCGCATCGCTGTCGTCGCCTCGGCCCGTTACCCGATCCGTCAGCCCTTCCCCGGCGGTCTGGAGGCGCACACCTGGCAGCTCGCGCACCAGCTGCGCGGCCGTGGCCACCGGGTCCAGGTCTTCGCCGGCCCGGGTTCCGACGTGGGCCTCGGCGTGCGCGAGCTGCCGATCCGGCCACCGATCTCCGACCGGGCTCGCCGCGATGTCAGCATGCCGCCGGAGTCGTTCCTCAGCGAGCACCACGCCTACCTCACGCTGATGCTCGAACTGGCCGACAACACCGAGGGCTACGACCTGGTGCACAACAACTCGCTGCACTACCTGCCGGTCGCGATGGCGCCCAGCCTGCCGATGCCGGTGGTCACGACGCTGCACACGCCGCCGACCCCGTGGCTGGAGTCGGCCGTGCGGGCGCGGCCGTCGTGTCCTGTGCAGTTCGCGGCGGTCAGCCGCTTCACCGCGGCCCAGTGGTCGGAGTCCGTGCCGGGGGCGAGGGTCGTGCACAACGGCGTCGACACCGCGTTCTGGATGCCCGGACCCGGTGGCGGCGTGCCCGTGTGGTCGGGCCGGATCGTCGCGGAGAAGGGGCCCGAGGACGCCATCCTCGCGGCGCGCCGGGCCGGAACGGGACTGCGGCTCGCCGGTCCGATCCCGGACGCGGACTACTTCCGCGAGCGGGTCGAGCCGCTGCTCGGTGACGGCGTCGACCATGTCGGCCACCTCGACCACGGCGAGCTCGTCGAGCTCGTCGGGTCGGCCGCCGTCGCGGTGGTCTCACCGTGCTGGGACGAGCCCTACGGGCTGGTCGTTGCCGAAGCGCTGGCCTGCGGGACCCCGGTGGCCGGGTACGCGCGGGGCGCGCTGCCCGAGCTGCTCGACTCCCGCTGCGGCGTGCTCGCCGCGCCCGGTGACATCGACGGGCTGGCCGTGGCCATCACCGCCGCGGCGCGGCTGGACCGGGGCGAAGCCCGCCGCCGGGCGGAACGGGTGTGCTCGATCGAGGCGATGGTCGACGGGTACGAGGACCTCTACCTGGACCTGGCGGTGTGACCGCGAGGTGATCGGCTACTACGTGCACCACCACGGCAGCGGGCACGTGCACCGGGCCGCCGTCATCGCCGGTGCCGCCCGAATGCCCGTCGTCGGGTTCTCCGGCCGGGGCGCCCCGCCCGGCTGGACCGGACGGTGGATCCGGCTGCCCGGCGACGAACTGGCGGCCGGTGCGGATCCCGCGCCGTTCGACGTCACCGCCCGTGGGGTGCTGCACTGGGCGCCGCGGCACCACGACGGGATGCGGACCCGGATGGGCCTGATCTCCGAGTTCCTGGCCCGCGGGGACGTGCGGCTGCTCGTCACCGACGTCTCGGTGGAGGTCGCGCTGCTGGCGCGGCTGCTCGGGGTCCCGGTCGTCGTGATGGCCCAGCCCGGCGACCGCACCGACCGCCCGCACCGGCTCGCCTACGACCTGGCCGAGCGACTGCTCGCGCCGTGGCCGGCCCGCCCCGCCCCGGACTGGCCGCAGGCGTGGCGGGACAAGACCGTGCACCTCGGTGCGATCTCCCGTTTCGACGGCCGGGCGGTGCCGGTTCCGGGACCGGGTGGCCCGCGGCGGGTGCTCGCGCTGTGGGGCTCGGGTGGGCTCGACGTCACCGCCGACCAGGTGCACGCGGCGGCGGCGGCCACGCCCGGCTGGTGCTGGGACGTCGTCGGCCCCCCGCCGCCGGCGGCCCGCGACACCGCCACCGTGCGCTGGCGGGGCTGGCTCGCCGATCCCTGGCCTGCACTGTCCGAGGCCGACGTGGTGGTCACCCACGCCGGGCAGAACGCGCTGGCCGAGGTGGCTGCGGCCCGCCGTCCCGCGGTCGTCGTCCCGCAGGAGCGCCCGCACGGCGAGCAGCGCGCCACCGCGGCCGCGCTCGGCCGGGCGCACATCGCCACGGTCGCCGCCCGCTGGCCCGATCCCGACCGGTGGCCGGGTCTGCTGGAGCGGACGCTGCGCCGCGGTGGCGGATCCTGGGCCGCCTGGTCCACCGGTACCGGCGGGCAGCGGGCCGCGGCGCTGCTCGAGGAGCTGGCCGCCGGGTGAGGACCGCCGTCGTCACCATCACCCACCGGCGCGACGCCCACCTGCACCGGCAACGGCTCGGGCTGGCCGCCGCCGCGCCCGATCTGCACGTCGTCGTCGCGATGGGGAGGGAGCCGGCGCTGCCCGACGTGCCGGGCGCGCCGCCGACGACCCTCGTGACCGTCCCGGTCCCCGCCGGCGGGCTCCCGCTGGCCGCCGCCCGCAACGCCGGCGTCGGCGCGGCCCGGTCGGCGGGCGCGGACCTGCTCGTGCTGCTCGACGTCGACTGCATCCCCGACCCGGCCCTGCTGTCGCGCTATGCCGACGCGGCGGCCGGTCTGCGGGGTACCGGCCCGGCGCTGCTCTGCGGGCCGGTCGGGTACCTGCCGCCACCCCCGGCAGGTGGCTACCCGGCCGACCGCCTGCGCGATCTGGCCGTCCCGCATCCCGCCCGCCCGGTGCCCGGGGACGGCGAGGTGCGGGCGGAGGACCGCTTCGAGCTGTTCTGGTCGCTGTCGTTCGCGATCACCGGCTGCGACTGGGAGGCGCTCGGCGGCTTCTGCGAGGACTACACCGGCTACGGCGGCGAGGACACCGACTTCGCGATGACCGCCGCCGCGGCCGGGGCCCGGATGTTCTGGGTGGGTGGTGCCTGGGCCTATCACCAGCACCATCCGAGCACCCGGGCCGCGCCGGGCCAGGTCGCGGCGATCGTGCGCAACGCGCACACGTTCCACCGGCGCTGGGGCTGGTGGCCCATGTCGGGCTGGCTCGCCGAACTGGCCGAGGCGGGGGCCGTCGAGTTCGATCCGCACCGGGACGTACTGCGCCTGCGATGACCGCAGGGCCGCCGCCCCGGATGACGCCGCCGGGGGAACCTCGCAGGTCGAGCGGGGGAGGAGGGCCGCTGGCCCGGGCCGCGGACCCGGCGCCCGGAGATCATCCGGTGCCGGTGACCCGGCGTAACCCCGGGCACACGTGCTGGATCCGCTGGTGTCGCGCTGCGTAACCTTTCGTCGCCAGCGTGCCGGGTTCCGGGTGCTCCCCGTTTTCCGGCCGGCCCGCGTGCATGTCCGAGGAGTATTCGTGACTGTCCGTTACCCCATGGTGCCCGTCCCCTGCGGGCATTGCCGTGCGACCCGGTTGGCCGGCGAGGTGCATCACCAGCCCCGCTGCCCCGTGGACCACCGGAACTACGCGTTCTTCGCGCACCCCGATCTGATGGAGCTCGACCTGCACCTCGCGGCGTTCTACCCCGAGAGCTAGCGTCGCGGGAACCGCTCAGCGCTGCAACGCGCCCAGCATCTCGACGGCCCGCTTCGCCGCGTCCTCCGACGAGGCCGGGTTCTGGCCGGTGAGCAGATCACCGTCGACGACGACGTACGGCTGCCACGGCGGGCCGGCCTCGAAGATCGCGCCGCGTTCGCGAAGCCGGTCCTCGAGCAGCCACGGCGCCCGGTCGGCGAGGCCGGCCTGGCGTTCCTCCTCGTCGGTGAACGCGGTGAGCCGGCTGCCGGCGAACAGCCAGCTGCCGTCCTCCCGGTTGCCGGCCAGCAGCCCGGCCGGCCCGTGACAGATCGCGGCGACGAGCCGGTGGCTGTTCCACAGATCGGCGAGGACGCTGCCGAGCGCGGCGTTGGTGGGCAGGTCCTCCATCGGCGCGTGCCCACCGGGGATGAACACGGCGTCGTAGTCGCCGGAGCGGCCGGCGGCGTCTTCCAGCGGCAGCGGGTGCGCCAGTTCGTCGTCGATCGACTCGAGATAGCTGCGCAACTCGGCGGCGCGCTCCTCCCCGCCGGCCCGGTCGGGGCTGAGGCTCACCTGGTCCACCGTCGGCCGGACCCCGCCCGGGGTGGAGATCTGCACGTCGAGGCCGGCCTTGCGGAACGTCCGATGCGGTACCGCGAACTCCTCGGCCCAGTAGCCGGTCGGGTGCCGGGTGCCGTCGGAGAGCGTCCAGTGGTCGCTGCCCGACAGCACCATCAGGATCCGTGCCATGCCCACCTCCCGCAGCTCGCGGGGCCGCTCGGCCCGCGAACTCCCAGGCTCGCGCGCAACACCGCGCCCGGCCCCGGCCCCGCGGAACGAAACCCCGCGCCGCCGCTGGCCCTGCGGGGACCGGTGCTCAGCTGCCGTGGGCGCGGGCGAAGGCGTCCTCGGCCTCGGCGTTGAAGGCCACGAAGCGGACCTGCGCGACCGAGGTCGGGGTGTCCCGGACGGTCTCGACGGCGATCCGGGCTGCGTCGTCCAACGGCCAGCCGTAGACCCCGGCCGACACGGCCGGGAAAGCCACGGTCCGGGCCCCCAGCTCGTCGGCGACCCGCAGCGACTCCCGGTAGCAGGAGGCGAGCAGCTCCGATCGGTCCTCGGACTTCGCGAAGACCGGGCCGACGGTGTGGATGACCCAGCGGGCCGGCATCCGCCCGGCGGTGGTGGCGACGGCCTGGCCGGTGGGCAGGCCGTCGGGGTAGCGGGTGCCGCGCAGCTCGCGGCACTCGGCGAGGATCTCCGGCCCGCCTCGGCGGTGGATCGCACCGTCCACGCCGCCACCACCGAGCAGCGTGGAGTTGGCCGCGTTCACCACCGCGTCGACGTCCTGCTCGGTGATGTCGCCGCGGACCAGGACAATCTCGATGCGCTCGATGCGCTCGATGCGCTCGATGCGCTCGATGCGCTCGATGCGCTCGATGCGCTCGATGCGCTCGGTGTGCTCGGTGCTCATCGGCCCATCGTGCCCTCCCGCAGCTTCGCCAGCAGCGGGATCGCGGCGATCTTCTCCTCGGTCAGCTCCGACCAGCGGATCCCGCCCCCGGGCCGGTCCGCGCGACGGCCCCGGCAGTCGATGATCCGCTCGGGGGTGACGATCAGGTCGACGGGCGCGTCGTGCGCCGCGGTCGGGATCGCGCCCGGCGGACGGACCTGCAGCTCGTGCACTGTCGTCGCGACGACGGTGTCCGGGCCGATCAGCCCGGCCGCCGCGGCGAGCGCGAACTCCAGATCGGCGAACCCTCCGCCCTTGCCCAGCCGCGCACCGTCCTCGCCGACCGCCACGCACCCGGTGACGACGAGGTCGACCGGGCTGAGGTCGGCGACCGCGACGCGCCGGGCCGAGCGGGTGGCGTTCTTGATGGACACGGCACGGCGCGGGGGATCGGCGAGGTGGTCGGGGTCGAGCAGGAAGAACGGGTCGGGTTCGGCGAGCTTGGGCACGGCCATGTACAGGGTCTTGCCGTCCTCCAGGGCACGCTGGCGGACCGGTAGCTGCGCGGAGTCCGGGTTGGACTTCACGTGCCCGGCCCGCTCCCACTCCGGTGTCTCGCGCAGCCGTTGCGCGGCCGCCTCGGCGCCGCGGAAGTTCGAGATCCGGTTGCGCGCGCCCGGGAAGCGGGCGACCCCGGCCTCGGTCAGGGCCGTCCAGACCTCGTCCCGCAGCGCGGCCTTGGCGGCCAGGAGCTGCGGGTCGCCGCCCGCATCGTGATCATGCCGTCTACCTGCCATCAGGAGACGAGTATGACGATCAGCGCCAGCGGGCCGGCCACCCCCTCGGCCCGCTGCCGGCCGTGATACGTGCTTAAAACGCTTTAATCTCCGGTACCATCCGAGTCGTCTCCGGCATTTGTCAAGACATGGGTCGCAGGAGGGTTCGGCGGGGGCCCGCGGGAGGGTGAGCTCTTCTGAGCGAGATGGTGGAGCCGGGCCGGCGGCCCCGGCTGGAAGACGTCGCCGCGGCGGTCGGGCTGTCGACGGCATCGGTGTCGCTGGTCCTGCGGGGCGCGCCCGGCCCGAGCGCGAAGACCCGTGAGCGCGTGCTCGACGCTGCCGCCCGGCTGGGTTACCGGCCCGACCGGGCGGCGAGCCTGCTGGCTCGCCGGCGCAGCCGGCTGATCGGCGTGGTGATGGATGTGCGCAGCACGTTCCACGCCGAGCTCGTCGAGGACGTGCACGACGTCGCCGAGCGGCACGGCTACGACCTGGTCCTGAGCACGCGGACCCGCACACGCGACGAGCGGCGCGCGATCGAGACCCTGGTCGATTCCCGCTGCGAGGCGCTCGTCCTGCTCGGCCCGGAGACGCCCGCCCCCCGGCTCGCGGCGCTGGACCGGCAGCTGCCGGTGGTGGCCGTCGGGCGCCGGTTCCCGGCGGCCGGCCTGGACGTCGTCCGGGTGGCCGACGACGAGGGCGTCGGGCAGGCGGTCGCGCACCTGACCGAGCTCGGCCACCGGGACATCGCCTACGTCGACGGTGGCCCCGGCACGATCGCGACCGACCGCAGGCGCGGCTACCAGCACGCCATGCGACGTGCCCGGCTCGTCGACCGTGCCCGGGTCGTACCCGGCGATCACACCGAGGAGGCCGGATCGCGAGCCGCCCGGGCCCTGCTCGACGCCGGGGAGCTGCCGACCGCGGTCGTCACCTTCAACGACCGCTGCGCGGTGGGCCTGCTCGACACGTTCAGCCGGGCCGGGGTGGACGTTCCCGGCATGGTGTCGGTGGCCGGTTACGACGACAGCCCGCTGTCGCGGCTCGCGCACGTCGAACTCACCACCGTCGGTCAGGACACCCGGGGGCTCACCGAGCACGCCGTGGCCGCCGTCGTCGAGCGGCTCGACGGCGGTCGCGCCGAGCACCGCGAGGTGGTGCTCACCGCGCACCTCGTGGTGCGCCGGACGACCGGCCCGCCCCGCGGCTGACTCATCGGTGAGTCGCGATCGCCGCGCCGCGGGGCCGTGGTGCGAACCCGGCGGCGCGGTACACGTCGTCGATGAGTTCGGCCGTCGCCACCGCGTCGTCCACGTCGACCGGCAGCGGAGCACCGTCGCGTAGGTGCTCGGGCCGGCCGCTGCGCCGCCGTTTCGCCCGCGTGCGCCCCGGGTAACCGGGCACACAGACGTCAGCGGCGGGAGCCCGGGCGTCCCCGGGGAGCCCCCGGGGACGCCCGCCGGCCCGCTCCCTGACGCGCCCGGTGCGGCGTGGGCGCGGCCGTCCCCGGAGCCTGACTCGGCGGCCTGGCTCCGGGGACGGTCGAACCGACGACGCTCAGGCGGCCACCTTGCGGTGCTCGTCGGGCACGCAGTGGGTCATCTTCCTGCCCGTGACGTCGCGCGGGCCGTTCTTGCCCAGGTTCGCCAGCCGCTGCTGTTCGGCCTCGGACAGCTCCTGCTTGGGCAACGGCTCCAGGTCACGCACGTCGTCGAGGCCGATGTTCAGGCCTTCGCCGACACGCTGGCCCAGTTCGTCCTCGGCCATGTAGAAGTGCCAGACCATCCGGCGCTGCACCTCCGGGGTGGCCTCGGAGATCGCGGTGACGAAGTTGTGCACCAGGTCGTCGCGCTCCCACTGCTCCATGAGCAGGTACCGCTCGCCGGCCTGCTGGTAGTCGTTGGTCCGCGGGATCCGGGCGCGGGTCAGCCGGCCGCGGATCTCCGGTCCGATCTCGTCCGGCCCGCGCTGCTCGGCCTCGCGCAGCCCGCCCATGGTCGAGGGCTCGTAGTTGACGTGGGGGTTCTCCCCGCCGGTCTCGACGTAGTAGGTCATCGGACCGTCACGCAGGTTGGTGCGCACCTCCGTCCGGGCCCGGTTCACCGGGAGCTGCTGGTAGTTGGGGCCGACGCGGTAGCGCTGGGTGTCGCTGTAGGAGAACGTGCGGCCGACCAGCATCTTGTCGTCGGAGAAGTCGAGGCCGTCGACCAGCACGCCGGTGCCGAAGGCGGCCTGCTCGTTCTCCGCGAAGAAGTTGTCGACGTTGCGGTTGAGCTGCAGGGTCCCGACGAGTTTCGGCTCGAACTCCTCCTCGGGCCAGACCTTGGTGTCGTCGAGGGGATCCCAGTCGAGCTCGGGGTGCTCGTGGTCGTCCATCATCTGCACGAGCAGGTCCCACTCCGGGTACTCGCCGCGCTCGATGGCTCCGAACAGGTCGGCGCTGGCGTGCCCGAGTTCGGCGGCCTGGACCGCCGCGGCGTCGGCCTCGGTCATGCTGGCGACGCCCTGCCGGGGCATCCAGTGGTACTTGACCAGCCTCGTGTCGCCCGCGGCATTGACCCACCGGTAGGTGTTCACCCCGAACCCCTGCATGTGCCGGTAGTCGGCCGGGATCCCGCGGGGGCTGAACAAATTGACGATCATGTGCATCGACTCGGGGGTCTGGGACATGAAGTCGAAGATCCGGGCCGGTTCCTGATGGAACGTGATCGGGTCAGGCTTGAGTGCGTGCATGACGTCCGGGAACTTGAGCGCGTCCCGGATGAAGAAGACCCCGAGGTCGTTGCCGACGAGATCCCAGTTGCCGTCCTCGGTGTAGAACTTCACGGCGAACCCGCGCGGGTCGCGGGCCGATTCCGAGGAGTCGCGGCCACCGATGACCGTGGAGAACCGGACGGCGACGTCGGTCTGCTTGCCCGGTTCGCTGAACAGCTTCGCCCGGGTGTACCGCTCGATCGGCTCGTCACCCCACTTGCCGGTGGCCGTGAAGTGGCCGTAGGACAGGAATCCGCGGGCGTGCACGACCCGCTCCGGGATCCGTTCCCGGTCGAAGTGGGTGATCTTCTCGATGAAGTGGTACTGCTCCAGGGTCGCCGGACCGCGGGGACCGACAGTGCGCTGGTTCTGGTTGTCATGGATCGGATGGCCCTGACGGTTGGTCAGCGGGGGCGCCTGGCCGCTGGGCTCACTCATTGCTTTCTCCCTCTGGACGTCGTGTGACCGGTCGGGTGCCCCCGCAGGCGGTGGGCAAACGGCACGGTGGAGGTGTAGCGCGCGGCGGGAAGGGGACCCCGGTGCGGCTCTGCCGCCATCGGGTCGCCTGGAGGTCGCCATGTCCCCGCGCCGGACCGCCTCACGCCTCACAGTCGCGCTGCTCGGCACGCTCGGTGCCGTCGGGCTGTTGGGCCTCTCCCCGGCGGTGGTCGTGCTGGCCCTGCTGGCGGCGTCACTGTGCGGCCTGGCGGCGTACGGCTGGGGGCAGTTCCGGGCAGGCTGGCCCGACGAGTCCTCGGCGTACATCCGGACCAGTTCCTGGCGGGCGGCGGGCGTGGGCCTGCTCGCCGTGCTCGGGCTGAACGGCCTGATCGGTCTGCTCGGAGCGGCCACCGTCCCGGTGCTCCTGGTCGGCGCCGCGGCGGCCATCACGACCATGGCGCTGCGCGGGGCCGCCCGCGACCGTCGGCCGCCCGCCGCGAATCCGGGGCCACCGCCGCCACCGCCGCCGGAGCACCCCGGCCGGCCGGAGCCGGACCGGTCGTCCGCCCCGCCCCCGCAACCGGAGCGGACATCGTGCCCGGTGCCGACGCTGTCCACCGAGATGTTGTGCTGGGAATGGCGGCGCAGCTACGTCGAGGTGTGCCGCGCGACGGACCCGGCCCACCTGAGCCGGCTCGTCCTGCTGCGCGCCGCGTACCTCGACGAGCTGGAGCGCCGTGATCCGGAGGGTTTCCGGAAATGGCTCGACAGCGGGGCCCGGGCCGCCGGGGATCCCGCGCGGTTCGTCGCCGGCGGCTGAACCGGCCGATGGAACTACGGCAGCTCCGCTACTTCGTCACGGTGGCGCAGGAACGACATTTCGGCCGGGCGGCCCACGCCCTGCACCTCGCGACCCCGTCGCTGTCGCAGCAGATCCGGGCCCTGGAGCGGGAGCTGCAGGTGGTGCTGCTGGAGCGCGGCCCGCGCGGGGTGGAGCTCACTCCGGCCGGTGAGGTGCTGCTCGAGCACGCCCGGGTGCTGCTCGGCCGGGCCGAGCACGCCCGCGAGGCGGTTCACTCCGCCGTGCCCGGTACCTGCCGGGTCGCCCTGCGGTTGGCCCCGGGGGTGCCGGGGGCGATCGGTTCCACGTTGCGCGGACTCGGCGTCCTGGCCCCGGAGGTGGAGGTGGACGCGGCCGTGTCGCACGACCGCGACGCCGTCGCGGCGGTGCAGCAGGACCGTGCCGACGCCGCCGTCGTGTGGGGCGGGGAGGACAGCCACGGGCTCGCCGTCCGGACGCTGTGCCGGATCCCGGTGCGGATCGTGGTGCCGCCCGGGCACCGGCTCGCGCTGGCCAACCCGGTCCCGGTGGCCCGGGTGGCCGAGGAGGAGACGGTGCTCTACCCCTCGTACCTGGCCTCGGCCCTGCGGCAACGCTGGACCGGCGACCTGAGCCCGCACGGGCACCGGGTGCGAGTGCGGCGGATGTCCGACCCGGCCGCGGAGGGACCGGCAGCGCTGTTCCGGGCGGTGCGGGCGGGCCGGGGGGTGGCCCTGGTGACGACGTCACAGGAGACGGACTTCGCGGGCGCGCTCGTCGTGGTCCGGCCGCTGATCCCACCGCTGGACATCGCACTGCACCTGGTGTGGCGGGAACCCCCCGAAGCCGCGCTGCACCGGCTCATCGCGCACCTCGTCACGGCCTGCGCGGGACGGGTGATCGCACAGAGCAGCACCCGGGACAGCACCCAGAGCAGCAATGGATACGCTCGGTGACAGATGCGCCTCCCCGGGTTTGGTCGGGCGCGCGATGGAGACCCGGGTACGTGACATCCGCCGACCGCCCGATGCCGGACCGGCCGCCCGGCACCGTCATGCCCGGGACCGACC
>NZ_JAAXKZ010000036.1 GCF_012911875.1 Pseudonocardia bannensis
TCGCCCCGCCGCGCCCACCCGCCCCGCTCAGCACCATGCCCAGGGTCGAGATCGCGAACATGCCGCCGAACAGCCACGACGTCGGATTCTGCGGCCCGAGCACGGCGATGAACCCGACCGAACCGGCCAGCATCACCATGGGCAGCAACCGGGCCAGCACACCGGCCGGGACGATTCGCTCGGGCTCCGGTGGCGGCTCCAGGGTGAGCTCGCCGCCGGGCGTGCGCGGCAGCGTGCGGCGCGATCGAGGGACCCCGACTGTGGTCACCGGCGCTCCCTTCTCACCTCGCCCGGGCGAGCCCGGGAATCACCGAAACGGCCCCGGCGGTGGCGCGGGCGTGGCGATACTAGGCAGCCCGTCCGGCCCGCCGAGGCCGTTTGGCAGAACCCGAGGGGAGCACCGAGATGCAGGCGTCCGCTGGCCCCGGCGGGGCCTACTGCCGGCTGACCGTGCTCGCGCCGCGCAGCCGGGTGGACCTCGCGCTGCCCGTCGACGTCCCGCTCGGGGAGCTGGTGCCGATGGTGCTCGAACTGATCGACGAACCCGCCCGCTCGGCGGCGGGACACCGCCCCGTGCCCTGGCGGCTGAGCGGTCCGGCCGGGGGTCCGCTGCCGGCGGAGGCCACGCTGGCCGGGCTCGGGGTGCTCGACGGGGAGCTGCTGCGGATCGGCCCGGCCGCCCCGCCGCCACCCGCCCCCGTGTTCGACGACCCGGTGGACGCGCTGGCCGCGGCCGTCGGAGCGCGGGCCCGCGCCCCCGGCGGCATCGTGGACCGCCGGCTCGGATCCGGCGCGGTGCTCGTGCTCGCGGGCGCCGCAGCCGGACTGATCGCCGGGGTGCGCGGGACGGCTGCGGCGGGGCCACTCGTCGTGGCGTCGGCCGTGGTGCTCGGGGCGGCGAGCGCCACGGCGGCACTGCTGTACACCGCGCGTAGGGCAGGACGGGTGGCGCCGGACGGCCCGGGGCCGGGCCCGCAGCCGGACGGCGACCTCGCCGCCGCGCTGACGGCCGCGCTCGCCGCCCTGCCACCGGCCGCCGCCGCCGGCTGGGCCGCCCTGCCCGGCGCCCCCGGCGCGGCGCACCTGCTGCTGGCGGCGGCTGCGGCCGGCACGGCGGCGGCGGTGGGCCAGGCAGCGTTGCGGGTGGTCGCCCCGGCACTGGTCGGGGCGGTCGTCCTCGCAGTCGCCACCGGCTTAGCAGCGCTGCTGCGGCTCTGGTTCGACGTGCCGCTGGGCGCGCTGGCCGCCGGGCTGGGCGCCGCTGCGCTCGCGGTGGGGCCGATGCTGCCGCGGTGCGCGTTGCGGCTGGCCGGGCTGCCGCGCCCGGAGGTCCCCACCGACGCGGCTGAGCTCGTGGCCGCGGACACCGCGGGCGACCTGCTGCCGCCCGGCGAACTGGCCGAGCGCGCCGACCTGGCGCGCGGACTGCTGGCCGGGACGACCGGTGGCTGCGCTGTCGTCGCAGGCGCCGCTGCGGTGCTGGCGGCGGCGCAGCCGGGATGGGCGGGGGCCGCGTTCGCCGTGGTCACCGTCGCGGTGCTGCTGCTGCGGGCCCGCGGCTTCGTCGACCCGGTGCCGGCCCGCGCCCTACTGGTCTCCGGTCTCGTCGCCGGGATCGGCACGCTGGTACCGGCCGCCGGCGCCGCGGGGCCGGTCGGGCGGGTGGCCGGCGCACTCGCCCTGCTGCTCACAGCGGCGCTGCTGGTCCACCGCGGGGACCGGGTCGGGTCGCCGGTGGCCCGTCGCGCCGTGGACGTGCTCGAGGTCGTGCTGGTGGCGCTCGCGATCCCGCTGGCCCTGGGGGCCATGGGGCTGTACGAGCTGGTACGCGGGCTGTGAAGGCTGCGTCGGTGGCGCTGGTCCTGACGCTCGCACTCGTCCCCGCCGCGCAGGTCGCTCCCACCCCACCGCCGGTCCAGGGCTCCCCGCCCGCGGGTCGCACGCCCGGCCCGGCCCCCGGGTTGCACGGGCCCGGCAGATGCGTCGCCACCGACGTCCCCGGGTCCCGGCCCGGTTCCGGCCCGCCCGTGCCTGTCCGGCCTCTCGATGCCGTGCACGCGCTCGCCACCGGCGCCGGCCAGCGCATCGCCGTGATCGACACCGGGGTGTCGCCGCATCAGAGGCTGGCCGGGCGGCTGCGCGGCGGCGGGGACTTCCTGGAAGGGACCGACGGCCTGGACGACTGCGACGGGCACGGCACCGCGGTCGCGGGGCTGCTCGCCGCGGCCCCCGATCCCGCCGACGGTTTCGTCGGGGTCGCACCGGGCGCCGAGGTCCTCTCCATCCGGCAGTCCAGCGCGCTGTTCACCGTGCCGGGGCCGGGCGGGGCACGGCGCCCGGCAGGTGACACCGACACGCTCGCCGAAGCGATCGTGCTCGCGGTCCGGCAGGGCGCGACCGTCGTCAACATCTCCGAGGCGGCGTGCCTACCGGCGGACCGAGCGGCGGTGGCCGGGCGATCGCTGCAGGCCGCGCTGCGCTTCGCGGTCGAGGCGGACGTCGTCGTGGTCGCCGCGGCCGGGAACATCGGCACCGGCGGATGCACCGGGGAGGACGTCGAGGAGGTGTCGCTGCCGGGTTGGTACGGGCCGGATGTGCTGACGGTGGCCGCGGCCGAACCGGACGGCACCGCGGCCCGGTTCTCGGTGCCCGGCCCGTGGGTCGACCTGGCCGCGCCCGGCACCGGACTGCGCTCGCTCGCCGTCGGCCGCGGGCTCACGAGCCCGGACGTGCAGGGCACCAGCTTCGCCACCCCGTGGGTCGCGGGTGTGGCCGCGTTGCTGCGCGAACGGTTTCCCCGGCTGACGGCCCGGGAGGTGGCCGATCGGATCCTGGCGACCGCGCGGCGCCCCGCGGGTCCCGATCCGGCGGTCGGCCACGGTGTCCTCGATCCGGTGGCCGCGCTGACGGCCGAGCCGCTGCGATTGCCCGCGGACCCGCCGGTGGAACGCCCGACGGCCGCGCTGCCCGGGGCCCGGCCCGCCGCCACCGGCACCCCGATGGGCGCGCCCGCCGCGCTCGCAGTGGTGGTACTGCTCGGCGCGGTGGTGCTGGCCGCCCGACGGCTGCGGATCAGCCCCCGCCGCTCCCCGGCGGGTCGACCACATCGATGACCCGTGCGGCGTCCGCCACGTCGAGCGCCGGCCCGGTCGGGAGCAGCCGCAGGGCCGTCTCTGGGGCCGGATCGGACCGGGTGATGCCGAGGGCGGCGGCCGAGGCGTCGTCGGGCACGCCGTGGCCGACCCCGGTCGCCGAGACCAGCCACAGTGGTCCGGTGCCCGCGGGCTGTCCCGGGACGGTGGCGCGTACCGGTCCGCCCCCGCCGGGGGCGAGCAGCACGGTGTCGGCGCGCTCACCCGCTCCGTCGGCCTGTGCGAGCGCGACGGGCCTGGCGTCGGCGGGCGCCGGTGGGCGGTCCCCGACCAGCACCGACACACCGGGCTCGGCTCCGGCCGACCAGGTCCAGCACACGACCGGCGCGTCCGGCGGCTCCGCCCACCGGGCCGGGCCGGACGGCCAGCCGGTGAGGTCCAGCTCGTCGAGCAGCGGCGTCGCGGCGACGACGGCGGGTCCGACCGGGACCGGTCCGGCGCCGCCCGCGGCGGTCAGCACCTGGGCGGCGAGTGCCGGGACCTCCTGGAGACCTCCGGCCAGCACCAGGAACGAGCGGGTGGCGCCACCGGCGGTGGTCGTGGTCAGGACGTCGCCGATTCCGCCCGGCACGCCCGCCGGGGCTCGCCCGGGCCGGAGTGTCGGGGTGGCCAGGGGCGGCCCCTCGGGGATACCCGAGACCAGTCCCGGACTCGCCGGCCGGGGCGACCGCCCGGCGAGACCGAGGGCCGCGAGCACGGGGCGATCGTCCGGGTCCACCCGGTGGCGCCGGCCGTCGACCACGACGTAGGTGTCGCCACCGGGCACCGCCAGCAGCACCCCGGTGTCCGACGGCGCCGGTGCCGCCTCGGCCGCACCGCCGACGACCGTGGTACCGACGAGCCGGGCCCGGCCTTCGGGATCGACCTCGTCGCAGACGGCCCAGCGGGGCGCGATGCCGGGGCCCTCCGGGTGGACGGCCACCGCCCCGGGAACGAACGCGGTCGCGGTCCGCGGGGCACGTGCCAGGTCGTCGTCGGGCACCACGACGGGCACCGCCGGATCCGCCCCGGACCCGGCGGCCCCCAGCGCGCCCAGCACCAACCGGCCGGCGGCCAGGTTCGCGACCGGCACCAGCCGGTCGGGATCGTGCGCCACCGCGTACATCGCCCCGGAGGAACCGCCGACCACGAGCGCCTGGCGCGTCCAGTCCGGTCGGGGCACGACCAGCGCGTAGACGGCGACCCCGCCGAGCGCGAGCAGACCGAGCAGGACGCCGGCCATCGCGGCGCGGCGTTGCGACCGGATCTGTTCGTGCAGCGGAACCGGGTCGCCACGCACGAGCGCGGCCTCCAGCCGGCGCAGCCCGAACCGGTAGGCGTCGACCTGGTCACGAGTGGCCGGAGCACGAGGCACCCACCGCACGCTAGCCAACCACCCGCGCCCCCGAGCCGAATTGACCAAACCCACCCCGCCGGCACCACGCCCGCGCTCACGAACGGCACTTTCGCTCGAACCCATGTGAACGAAGTGCCGTTCGTGGCGGAGAAGGCTGTCGTCAGGCCTGCGGGAGGCGCACGTTGCGGGTGATGTCCGCCCGGGCGGCCAGCTCGTCGTCGGGCGGGTAGTCGACGCCGACGAGGGTGAGCCCGTGGGCGGGCGCCACGGCGACGTCGTTCGCTCGCTCGGTGCGGGTCAGCAGGCTCGCGGGCCACTCGACGGCCCGGCGGCCACGGCCGACGTCGAGCAGCGCGCCGACGAGGCTGCGCACCATCGAGTGGCAGAAGGCGTCGGCCGAAACCTCGGCGACGACCACCCCGTCCTCGCCGCGGCTCCAGGACAGCCGCTGCAGCTCGCGCACCGTCGTCGCGCCCTCCCGGCGGCGGCAGAACGCGGCGAAGTCGTGCTCACCGAGCAGCCCCGCCGACGCGGCGTTGACGGCGTCGAGGTCGAGCGGGTGCGGCCAGGAGACGGTGTCGCGGGCCCGCAGTGGATCGGCGCCGTGCACGGCGGTGGCCACCCGGTAACGGTAGTGCCGGCGCAGCGCGGAGAAGCGGGCGTCGAACGCGGCCGGTACCGCAGTCACGGCCCGCACCCGCACGTCCGGGGGCAGCAGCCGGGCCAGCCGGCGCACCGTCCACGCGGTGTCCAGGTCCGCGGGCAGGTCGGCGTGTGCGACCTGGCCCGTGGCGTGCACCCCGGCGTCGGTCCGGCCCGCCACGGTCAGCGCGACCGGCCTGCGCAGCACCGTCGACAGCGCGTCGGTGAGCACACCGCACACCGTGCGCAACCCCGGCTGCATCGCCCACCCGGAGAAGTCGGTGCCGTCGTAGGAGATCTCGAGCCGGTGGCGCGCCCGGTCGACGTCCGGGGCGGTACCGACAGCAGCGAGCCCGCCGTCCGGACGGACGGCGGGCTCGCTCGGGTGGTGCGGGTGCGTCAGGAGTTGTCCTCGGACGACTCCGCGCGCTGCGACGCGGGCAGCTCGAACCCGGCGGCCTCGGCGGCCTCCGGGGTGGCGAACCAGACCTCGGCCACGGTGCGGTCGTAGTGCGACGAACCGGGGACGTGGTACAGCTTCGAGTCCTCGTTGCCCTTGATCGGGAAGCCCTCCGGGGCCTCGGACGCATCGGCCAGCGGGGCGTGGCTGCCCTCGCCGTACGGCGCGTCCGCGGTGGAGGTGCTCTCCTCGGTCACGGTGTCGGCAGCCGGGGCCGCCTCGGTGTCGGCGACCGGGGCCGCCTCCGCCTTCTCCTCGACCGGGGTGCTGGCGGCCTGCGACGCGGCGACCCGGCGAGCACGCTCGGCCTCGTCGGTGACCGTCTTCTGCGAGACCAGCTCGATCACTGCCATGGGGGCGTTGTCGCCCTTGCGCGGCAGTGTCTTGGTGATCCGCGTGTAACCGCCGTTGCGGTCGGCGAAGAACGGGCCGATGTCGGCGAGCAGCCGGTGCACGACGGTCTTGTCGCGGATCACCTTCTGGATCTCGCGGCGGTTGTGCAGGTCGCCGCGCTTCGCCTTGGTGATCAGCCGCTCGGCGTACGGACGGAGCCGGCGCGCCTTCGCCTCGGTCGTGGTGATCCGGCCGTGCTCGAACAGCGCCGTCGCCAGGTTCGCCAGCATCAGCCGCTGGTGCGCGGGTGAGCCGCCGAGGCGGGGCCCCTTGGTGGGCTGAGGCATGGCTACAGCTGCTCCGTTTCTGCGTAGTCCTGGCCGTCGTCCCCGAAGTTGTCGGGGTCGAACCCGTCGGAGCCGTACTCGGCGGCCGCGGCCGACGGGTCGAATCCGGGCGGGCTGTCCTTGAGGGCCAGGCCGAGGCCGACGAGCTTCATCTTGACCTCGTCGATCGACTTGGCGCCGAAGTTGCGGATGTCCAGCAGGTCGGCCTCACTGCGGCCGACCAGCTCACCCACCGTGTGGATGCCCTCGCGCTTGAGGCAGTTGTAGGAGCGGACGGTGAGGTCCAGCTCCTCGATCGGCATCGCGAAGGCCGCGATGGTGTCGGCCTCCTGCGGCGACGGGCCGATCTCGATGCCCTCGGCGTCCACGTTCAGCTCGCGGGCCAGGCCGAACAGCTCGACCAGGGTCTTGCCGGCCGAGGCCAGCGCGTCCCGCGGGGTGATCGAGGGCTTGGTCTCCACGTCGAGCACCAGCTTGTCGAAGTCGGTGCGCTGCTCGACGCGGGTGGCCTCCACCTTGTAGGTCACCTTGAGCACCGGCGAGTAGATCGAGTCGACCGGGATGCGGCCGATCTCGGCGCCGGTGGCCTTGTTCTGCATGGCCGGCACGTAGCCGCGACCCCGCTCGACGACGAGCTCGACCTCGAGCCGGCCCTTGTCGTTCAGCGTCGCGATGTGCAGGTCCGGGTTGTGCACGGTGACACCGGCCGGGGGAACGATGTCACCCGCGGTGACCGGGCCGGGGCCCTGCTTGCGCAGGTACATGGTCACCGGCTCGTCCTCCTCGGAGCTGACGACGAGCTCCTTGAGGTTGAGGATGATGTCGGTGACGTCCTCCTTGACACCCGGCACGGTGGTGAACTCGTGCAGCACGCCGTCGATGCGGATGCTGGTCACCGCCGCCCCGGGGATCGAGGACAGCAGGGTCCGGCGCAGCGAGTTGCCGAGCGTGTAGCCGAAGCCGGGCTCGAGCGGCTCGATGACGAACCGGGAACGGGTCTCGGTGACCGAGTCCTCGGTGAGAGTGGGGCGCTGAGAAATCAGCATGGGATGTTGCCTCCTTCAGGCCCGTGACGACCGCTATTTGACGCCACGGAGAAACCCCCGGCGCCTCCCTGCGGCGCCGGGGGTGTCGAACCACTACTTGGAGTAGAGCTCGACGATCAGCTGCTCGGTGACCTGGGTGTCGATCTGGGCCCGCTCGGGCAGCTGGTGGACCAGGATGCGCAGGGTCGAGGGAACGACCTGCAGCCACGCCGGAACCGGGCGGTCGCCCACGAGCTCCTTGGCGATGATGAACGGATCGGTGTTCAGCGACTTCGGCTTCACGTCGATCACGTCGTACTGCGAGACGCGGAAGCTGGGGATGTCCACCTTCTGGCCGTTGACCAGGAAGTGGCCGTGGTTGACCAGCTGGCGGGCCATCCGCCGGGTCCGGGCGAGGCCCGCCCGGTACACGACGTTGTCCAGCCGCGACTCGAGGATCTGCAGCAGGTTGTCACCGGTCTTGCCCTGGCGACGGTTGGCCTCTTCGTAGTAGCGGCGGAACTGCTTCTCCAGCACGCCGTACGCGAAACGGGCCTTCTGCTTCTCCTGCATCTGCAGGAGGTACTCGGTCTCCTTGATCCGGATCCGGCCGTGCTGGCCGGGCGGGTAAGGACGGCGCTCGAACGCCTGGTCGCCGCCGACGAGGTCGACCTTCAGCCGGCGGGACTTGCGGGTCATGGGTCCGGTGTAACGAGCCATCTCTGGTTCTCCCTCCCCTAGACCCGGCGCCGCTTGGGCGGACGGCAGCCGTTGTGCGGCTGCGGGGTGACGTCGGAGATCGTGCCGACCTCGAGGCCGGCGGCCTGCAGCGAACGGATCGCGGTCTCCCGGCCGGAGCCCGGGCCCTTCACGAACACGTCGACCTTCTTCATGCCGTGCTCGGCGGCCTTGCGGGCGGCGTTCTCCGCGGCCATCTGCGCGGCGAACGGCGTCGACTTGCGCGAGCCCTTGAAACCGACGTGGCCGGCGGAGGCCCACGCGATCACGGCACCGTTCGGGTCGGTGATCGACACGATGGTGTTGTTGAAGGTGCTCTTGATGTGCGCGTGGCCGTGCGCGACGTTCTTCTTCTCCTTGCGCCGGACCTTCTTGGGGCCGGCGCCGGCGCGAGTGCGGGGCGGCATTACTTCTTACCTGCCTTCTTCTTGCCGGCGACCGTCTTCTTCGGTCCCTTGCGGCTGCGGGCGTTGGTCTTGGTCCGCTGGCCGCGCACCGGCAGGCCACGGCGGTGGCGCAGGCCCTGGTAGCAGCCGATCTCGATCTTGCGTCGGATGTCGGCCTGCACCTCACGGCGCAGGTCGCCCTCGACGCGCATGTTGTTCTCGATGTACTCGCGGAGCTTCGCGAGGTCCTCGTCGCTCAGGTCGCGGGAGCGCAGGTCGGCGCTGATCCCGGTGGCGTCGAGGATCTCCTTCGAACGGGACCGGCCGATCCCGTAGATGTAGGTGAGCGCGATCTCCATCCGCTTCTCGCGGGGGAGGTCGACGCCGGCGAGTCGTGCCATGCGGCGGTGTTCTCCTTGTTCTGTTCGCCCAGGTCTGCTCAGCGCCCGTCCTCCGAACCGACTCGAGGATCGGAGGCCCCGGCCTGGTCCGGGGGCGGGCCGCGCCCGTGTGGCACGGCAGGTGCGCTGAGTTCCTCTGTGTTGCTGCGTGCCTGAGGCCCGCGAGGAAGTGCGGGTGATCAGCCCTGGCGCTGCTTGTGGCGCAGGTTCTCGCAGATCACCATGACCCGCCCGTGACGGCGGATCACCTTGCACTTGTCGCAGATCTTCTTGACGCTCGGCTGGACCTTCACGCCTGTGCCTTCTGGTTGAGGTCGGTCACTTGTAGCGGTAGACGATGCGGCCGCGGGTCAGGTCGTACGGAGACAGCTCCACCACCACCCGGTCCTCGGGGAGGATCCTGATGTAGTGCTGCCGCATCTTCCCGCTGATGTGAGCCAGGACCCGGTGCCCGTTCTCCAACTCGACGCGGAACATCGCGTTCGGCAGGGGTTCGACGACCCGGCCCTCGACCTCGATCGCCCCGTCTTTCTTGGCCATGTCCTCCGCGTTCCGTGACAGGTTCGTTCGACGAATCGTGCTGTTCGATCTTTCCGGGCACGCGTCGCCACCGGGACCGGAGGTGCGGGAGGCACGACGGAACCGGCGCCGTGAAGCGCGCCGAATCACCAGTGTACGTCCGTTGCGCGAGTGACCGCACATGGGGTACACGATCCAGCCGGTCAGCGCTCCGCCGACACGGCAACTCGGTCGAGCACGAATCCGCCACCGATCCCTACGGGCTCGGCGCGCAGACCCTCGGGCCACACCCCGGAGCGTGCGGCCCCACGTCCTCCATGATGCCCGCCGTCCGGCGGCACCGCCACCGGCCGCGCTAATTCACGCGCCACCCGGACACCGGTCCGGCTAGCGTGGCCGGCGCCTTGACCTCGACCCCGGTACAGGTAGTTCCGTGGAGCGGTGATGACCGAACGACCAGCCGGGACCGTGGACGCCGGCCGCCGGTTGCCCCGTCCGCTCCGTCCCTTCCGCCATCGCGAGTACCGGTACCTGGCCGCGTCCCTGGCCGCGTCGTTGTTCGCCAGCGGCCTGTGGCTGGTCGCGATCGTCTGGCAGGTGATCGACCTCGGCGGCGGGCCGTCCGAACTGTCGATCGTCGCGGCCGCGTCCAGCCTGGGGCTGCTGGCCAGCGCGCTCATCGGCGGGGTCGCGGCCGACCGGTTGCCCCGGCGCGCCCTGCTGATGGCCGTCGAGGGTGTCCGGATCCTCTCGGCCACGGCCGCGGGCCTGCTCGCGGTCGTCGGCCTGCTGGAGCTCTGGCACCTGGCCGTGGCCGCCTTCGTCATCGGCGCGGCCGAGGCGTTCTTCTTCCCCGCCTACTCCGCCCTGCTGCCGACGTTGCTCCCGGCGGACGAGCTGCTGGCCGCGAACGGCGTCGAGGGCACCCTGCGTCCGATCGCCCAGCAGGCCCTCGGCCCGGCCCTCGCCGGGGTGCTGGTCGGTGCGTTCCTCCCGGGTGTCGCCCTCCTGCTGGCGGGCGGGATGTACACGGCCGCCCTCGTCGCGCTGGCCGCGATGCGGCCCCTGCCCGCACCGGCCCCGGCCGGCGGGAGCACCGTGCTGCTCGACCTCGGCGAAGGCTTCGCCTACCTCTTCCGGACCGGCTGGCTCTTCGCCTCGCTCGCCTTCGCCACGGTGTACGTACTGGTGATCACAGGCCCGATCGAGGTACTTCTCCCGTTCGCCGTCCGCGACCGGACGGGCGGTGGCGCGAGCGGATTCGCGCTCGTCCTGGCCTCGTACGGGGTGGGTGCTGCGCTCGGCTCGCTCCTCGTGTCCTGGTGGCGGCTGCCACGGCGCTACCTGACGGCGATACTCCTGCTGTGGGGCGCGGGTGCCGCACCGCTGGCCGTGCTCGGGCTCACCCGTGAGCTCTGGGTGATGGCCGTCGCGCTCTTCGTGGTGGGGTTCACGGGCGCGGCGGGGATGGTCATCTGGGGGACGTTGCTGCAGCGGAGGGTCCCGCCGCATCTGCTCGGCCGGATCTCGAGCCTGGACTTCTTCGTCTCGCTCGCGCTGATGCCGGTGTCGATGGCGCTGGCCGGACCGGTCGGTGAACGGCTCGGCATCCCGATCACGTTCGTGCTGGTGGGCGTCGTCCCCGTCTTCCTCGCGGTGGCCGCGATCCTCGGCTGGCGGCTGCCGCGCGATGAGATCGCGAACCCGCTCGACGCCCGTCCCGCGGACGACCCCGCGCCGGTCACCACGAGCTGACCGGCGCCTCGGCGGGAGGGCTGACCGAGGCGATCGAGCCGGGGCCGGTGGGCACGGGCGGGGGTCGGAGAAGATCACGTGCGTGTTCGGGTCGGCCCGGCTCAGCGCCCACAGCCCGGCGGCGGCAAAGACCAGCGCGGCGAGGATCGCCAGGACCGACCGGCAGCGGCGATGACGACGCCGCCGGCCCGAACTCGCCCGCCGGTAGGCGGCGGGGCCGGCGTGCACACCAGCCGCTCGCGGTCGAGCCTCTCGACCGGCCCGCGCGGAGCCACGGCGCGGGGGGTGGCGGTGCCGGAGTCCTTCATCATCGGGCGACCGCGGAGGGGCGATGTCCGCGGCTCGCACCCCACCGGTCCAGCACGGGCGTCGCCACGGTCGCGACGGACAGGTTGAGGCGAGCGCGGCCGCCTTCGCGAGCAGCGACACCGACCGCGCGATCCGGACCTCGTGCTCAGGGCATCGTCGCGCTGCGGACCACAGTCTCGGCAGCAGCAGGAACAGGATCGGACTCAGGTCGGCCGGCGCCCGAGGTCGGGGAGCGCGTCGCGGCGGTGGAACCAGCGTGCCGAGAACGCCGGCAGCGAGGTGCCGCCGAGAAGCGCGACGAATACGACAGTGGCGGCCGGTTCGTCCATCGGCCACCTCTTCTCGCCCGCCTCACCCTGCGCGCGGGCTCGCGCAGCGGGAGGCTACGCAGACCCCGACGGTGGTGTCCGTGGTCGCCTGGCGGCGAGAATCATGGAGATCGGCGTAAACCGGGCGGCTCGGGTCGGCAACGAGACCACGGAACCGCGGCGAGGGCGCCGCGGACGGTGCAAGGAGAGCTGATGCTGACGACATCGGTACACCAGGGCGCGCAGCGATCGCGCCGACTGAGCGACGGCGGCGCGGCGACCCGGGGAGGCTCGTCGTGAACGTCCTCGAGGCACGGCCGCGGATCAATCCCCGGTCCGTGCTCATCTGGAGCACGGTGGCGATCATCGGAGCGGTGGCGTGGGGGGTGCTCGCCCTCTCCCGCGGGGAGGAGATCTCCGCGATCTGGTTGGTGGCGGCCGCGCTCGGTTCGTACGCCATCGCCTACCGCTTCTACGCGCGCTGGATCGCCCGGAAGGTCCTGCAGGTCGACGACTCCCGCGCGACGCCCGCCGAGCGGCTCGACAACGGCATCGACTACCAGCCCACCGATCGCCGCGTGCTCTTCGGTCACCACTTCGCCGCGATCGCGGGCGCCGGTCCGCTGGTCGGTCCGGTGCTCGCCGCGCAGATGGGCTACCTGCCCGGCACGATCTGGATCATCGTCGGGGTCATCTTCGCCGGCGCCGTGCAGGACATGGTCACCCTGTTCTTCTCGATGCGCCGCGACGGGAAGAGCCTCGGCCAGATGGCGCGCGACGAGATCGGCCCGGTCGGCGGGGCGGCCGCGTTGTTCGCCGTGTTCACCATCATGATCATCCTGCTCGCGGTGCTCGCGCTCGTCGTCGTCAACGCGCTCGCGAAGTCGCCGTGGGGCACGTTCTCCATCGCGATGACGATCCCGATCGCGCTGTTCATGGGCTTCTACATGCGGGTGCTGCGCCCCGGCCAGGTCGTCGAGACCAGTTTCATCGGCGTCGCACTGCTGCTGCTGGCCATCGTCGCCGGTGGCTGGGTGCAGGAGTCGAGCTGGGCCGGCGTGTTCACCCTCGACCCGCGCACCCTGGTGATCTGCCTGGTCATCTACGGCTTCGCCGCGTCGGTCCTGCCGGTATGGATGCTGCTCGCGCCACGGGACTACCTGTCGACGTTCATGAAGATCGGCACGATCGTGCTGCTGGCCGTCGGGGTCATCGTCACGAACCCGGTGCTGAAGATCGAGGCGTTCACCGATTTCGCGTTCTCCGGCAACGGTCCGGTGTTCGCCGGGTCGCTGTTCCCGTTCGTGTTCATCACGATCGCCTGCGGCGCCCTGTCCGGCTTCCACGCGCTCATCGCCTCGGGCACCACGCCCAAGATGATCGAGAAGGAGTCGCAGGTCCGGCTCATCGGCTACGGCGCCATGCTCATGGAGTCCTTCGTGGCGGTCATGGCCCTGATCGCCGCGTCGGTGATCGATCCCGGGTTGTACTTCGCGATGAACGCGCCCGCCGGCCTGCTCGGCAACACCGTCGAGTCGGCCTCGGCGGCGGTCAACAACCTCGGGTTCTCGATCACGCCGGAGGCGCTGGCGGGCGCGGCCGCCGCCGTGCAGGAGAGCACGCTGGTCGCGCGCACGGGCGGCGCACCGACCCTCGCCGTCGGCATGTCGGAGATCTTCTCCGGAACCTTCGGCGGTGACGCCCTGCGGGCGTTCTGGTACCACTTCGCGATCATGTTCGAGGCGCTGTTCATCCTCACCACGGTGGACGCCGGCACCCGGGTCGGGCGCTACATGCTCCAGGACACCCTCGGCAACGTGTACAAGCCGATGGGCGACGTGAACTGGAAGCCGGGCCTGTGGATCACGAGCGCGGCCGTCGTCGGCGCATGGGGCTACTTCCTCTACGCCGGCGTCACCGACCCGCTCGGCGGGATCAACCAGCTCTTCCCGCTGTTCGGCATCGCCAACCAGTTGCTCGCGGCGATCGCCCTGACGGTCTGCACCACGCTGCTGATCAAGACGGGCCGGGCGCGCTACGCCTGGGTCACCGGGATCCCGCTGGCCTGGGACGTGGCGGTCACGCTCACCGCCAGCTACCAGAAGGTGTTCTCGGCCGACCCGAAGTTGGGCTTCTTCGCCCAGCGGGAGAAGTTCGCCGCAGCGCTGGAACGCGGCGAGGTGCTCGCCCCGGCCAAGAACCTCGGCGAGATGCAGGCCGTGATCACCAACTCCACGGTCGACGGCGTCCTGGCGGCGCTGTTCGCCTCGCTGGTCATCATCGTGGTCGGCAACGCGATGCTGGTCTGGTACCGCGCGCTGACCTCACCGGAGCCTCTGCCCAGCACGGAGGCACCCGCGGTGCCCTCGCAGATCGTGGCACCGGCCGGGCTGATCCCCACGGCGGAGGAGAAGCGGGCGCTCGCGGCGGCCGGTGAGCGATCGTGACCCGGCTCTGGAACGGCGTGCGCTGGTACCTGCGGGAGCTCACCGGCGAGACGCAGTACGACCGCTACCTCGAGCGGCACGCCCGGGAGCACGCCGGCACGCCGCCGCTGTCGAGGCGGGAGTTCGAGCGGCGCCGCATCGACCGCGCCGATGCCCGGCCGGGCAGCCGCTGCTGCTGACCGAGCGGGTCCGGCGAGCCACGTGGCTCGCCGGACCCGCCTGGCGCCACTACAGCGCCTTGAGCTCCTCGGTCACCTCGACGACCGACTTCTTCGCGTCACCGAACAGCATCGACGTCCGGTCGGCGTAGAACAGCGGGTTGTCGATGCCGGCGAAGCCGCTGCTCATCGAGCGCTTGAGGACGATGACCGACTTCGACTCGTCGACATTCAGGATCGGCATCCCGTGGATCGGCGAGGACGGGTCGTTGCGCGCCGCCGGGTTGGTGACGTCGTTCGCCCCGATCACCAGCGTGACGTCGGTGCGGGAGAACTCGTCGTTGACCTCGTCCATCTCCTTGAGCGCGTCGTAGGGGACGTCGGCCTCGGCGAGCAGCACGTTCATGTGCCCGGGCATGCGGCCGGCCACCGGGTGGATGGCGTACTTGACCTCGACGCCCTTGGCCTCGAGCAGCTTGGCCATGTCCTTGACCGCGTGCTGGGCCTGCGCGACGGCCATTCCGTAACCGGGCACCACGATGACCTGCGACGCGTAGGCCATCTGGATGGCCGCGTCCGCCGCGCTGGTCGACTTCACGGTGCGCTCGACGCCGTCCTCGGCGCCCGGCAGCGTCCCGCCGCCACCGAACCCGCCGGCCACGATCGCCGGGATCGACCGGTTCATCGCCTTGGCCATCAGGTTGGTCAGGATCGAACCGGAGGCACCGACGATCATGCCTGCGACGATCATCGCGGTGTTGTCCAGCGCGAGGCCGGCGGCAGCCGCCGAGAGCCCGGTCAGCGCGTTGAGCAGCGAGATGACGACCGGCATGTCGGCACCGCCGATCGGCAGCACGACCATGACGCCGAGGACCGCGGCGACCAGGAGCAGGCCGATGATCCAGAGCTCGGACGCCCCGCCCATCCCGGCCATCACGGCGCACACGACGGCGCCGATCAGCAGCACGGCGTTGACCACCTGCTGCGCCTTCCCCAGGCCCATCGGACGGCCGGGCAGGATCTCCTGCAGCTTGCCGAACGCGATCAGCGAGCCCCAGAACGACACCGAACCGATGATCGCCGCGAACAGCGACGCGATGACCACGTACGCCGGCTCGTCGGTGAAGCCGGCGGTCATGCGGAACTCCGACCACGCGATCAGCGCGACCGCCCCACCGCCGACGCCGTTGAACAGCGCCACCATCTGCGGCATCGCGGTCATCTTGACCTGGCGGGCCGAGGGCACACCGAGCAGGGTTCCGAGCACCAGGCCGAGGATGATCAGCAGCCAGTTGTGCGTACCCGGCATGAGCAGCGTCGCCACCACCGCGACGACCATGCCGACCGCGGCGATGTGGTTGCCCCGCACCGCGGTCTTGGGCCCGGTCAGGCCCATCAGGCCGTAGATGAACAGCGAGAAGGCGACGATGTAGAGGATAGGGATCAGCGTGGCCATCAGCCCTCGACCTTTCCGTCGGCCGAGACCTTGTCCGCCGCCGGCGGCTCGGGCTTGGACTTGAACATGGCCAGCATCCGGTCGGTCACCAGGAAACCACCGACCACGTTGATCATGCCGAACGTGATCGCGACGACCAGGATGATCTGGTCCACGAGCGACGGGTTCTCCGCGTGACCGAGCACGATCAGCCCGCCCAGCAGAACGATCCCGTGGATCGCGTTCGTACCCGACATCAGCGGCGTGTGCAGCGTGTTGGGCACCTTCGAGATCACCGCGAAGCCCACGAACCCGGCCAGCACCAGGATCGCGAGGTTGGCCAGCAGTCCGGTCTCCATCAGGCGTCCTTCCCTTCACGCGTCACGCAGGACTTGGCGAGCACCTCGTCGTCGAAGTTCGGGGCCAGCGCCCCGTCCTCGTCGAGCATCAGTTCCAGCAACGCCGAGACGTTGCGCGCGTACAGCTCGCTCGCGTGCTCGGGCATCGTGGCCGGCAGGTTCAGCGGCGACGCGATCGTCACGTCGTGTTTGACCACGATCTCGCCCGGCTCGGTCAGCTCGCAGTTGCCGCCCGCCTCGCCGGCCAGGTCGACGACCACGCTGCCCGGCCGCATGCCCCTGACGGCCTCCGCGGTCACCAGCGTCGGGGCCTTGCGCCCGGGGACCAGCGCCGTCGTGATCACCACGTCGAACCCGGTGATCGCCTCTTCCAGCCGCTTCTGCTGCTCCGCGCGCTCGTCGTCGGTCAGCTCCCGGGCATAGCCGCCCTCGCCCGCCGCGTCGATGCCCAGGTCCAGCCACTGCGCCCCCAGCGACCGCACCTGGTCGGCCACCTCCGGGCGCACGTCGTAGCCCGTCGTCCGCGCGCCGAGCCGCTTGGCGGTCGCCAGCGCCTGGAGACCGGCCACCCCGACGCCCAGCACCAGGGCGGTCGCCGGCTTCACCGTGCCCGCGGCGGTGGTCAGCATCGGGAAGAACCGGGTCGAGCGGTCGGCGGCCAGCAGCACCGCCTTGTAGCCCGCCACGTTCGCCTGCGACGACAGCGCGTCCATCGACTGGGCGCGCGAGATCCGCGGGATCGACTCCATCGCGAACGCCTGCACCCCCGCCGAGCGAAGGGCCACGATCGTCTCCGGAGCGGTGAGCGGAGCCAGGAACCCGATCATCGTCGCTCCCCGGCGCAGCCGGCCGATCTCCTCGGCCGACGGCGGCGCGACCTTCACAACGACCTCGGAGTCCCACGGATCTCCGATGCTCGCACCCGCGGCGGTGTACAGCTCGTCGGGAATCAACGCTCCCAGCCCGGCTCCCGCCTCGACCACGACCTGAACACCGCGGCCGACCAGCTTCTCCACGACCTTCGGCACCAGCGCGACGCGACGCTCATCCTCACCGGACTCGCGGGGCACACCCACCGAGGTGGGGCGCTGCGCTTCGGCTTCTGCATTCATGGGGGGAACTTAGACCAGCGGAGCCGTCTCGGGGCCCTCCACCGCGAGGCCTTGATCACTGTCTGGCAGTACATGCGTACTACCAGTAACCGCCCGCGACGTGCGGCCGAGGTCAGTCGGCCGGGGCGGTGAGCAGCCAGGGACCGTCCTCGGTGACGGCCACGCTGTGCTCCCAGTGCACGGCCCGGCTACCGTCGGCCGTGACGACGGTCCAGCCGTCGGAGAGCTCGCGGGTCTCGGGGTCGCCCGCCGTGAGCATCGGCTCGACGGCGAGCGCCATCCCGGGCTTGAGCCGCGGGCCCTGACCGGGATCGCCGAAGTTGGGCAGGAACGGGTCCATGTGCATGGAACTCCCGATGCCGTGCCCGCCGTACTCCGCGACGATGCCGTAGTCGGCGCGGTCGCGATGGGCCGACTTCTCGCACGAGACCTGCACGGCGTGCGAGATGTCGGACAGCCTGGCCCCGGCCTGCACGGCCGCGATGCCGGCGTACAGCGCCTCCTCGCAGGCCGCGGACAGCGCCAGGTCGGCGGCCGACACGGTCCCGATCGGGATCGTGACGGCCGCGTCGCCGTGCCAGCCCTCCAGGATCGCGCCGCAGTCGACCGAGATGAGGTCCCCTTCAGCGAGGATCTGACCAGCCGACGGGATGCCGTGCACGATCTGCTCGTTGACCGAGGCGCAGATGCTCGCCGGGTAGCCGTGGTAGCCGAGGAAGGACGGCACGGCTCCGGCGTCACGGATGGTCTGCTCGGCGAGCGCGTCGAGCTCCGCCGTGCTCACCCCCGGCCGCGCCAACTCGGTCACCGCCTTCAGCGTGGCGGCCACCAGCGCACCGGCGGCCCGCATGGCCTCCAGCTCGCCACGGGACTTGATCTCGATGTCGCGTCCGCGCAGCCGGGCCAGGGCCCCGCGGACACCCCGCCGGCCACGGTTCACAGCTGCGCTCCCGTCATCGCCTGTCGCGCAGCGCGTCCGTGACCCGGTCGGTGATCTCCTCGACCGAGCCGACGGCATCCACGCTGACCAGCCGGTCGCTGTAGAAGTCGAGCAGCGGGGTGGTGTCCTGGCGGTACACCTCCTGGCGCCGGCGGATCACGTCCTCGGTGTCGTCGGAGCGGCCCCGCCCGAGCAGCCGCTGAACCACGACGTCGTCGGACACGGCGAACTCGACGACCGCGTCGAGCTCGGTGCCGTTCTCGGCGAGCAGGGCGGCCAGCGCCTCGGCCTGCGCCGCGGTCCGCGGAAAGCCGTCGAGGATGAAGCCCTTGGCCGCATCCGGGTCGGCGAGCCGGTCCCGGACCATGCCGACGGTCACCTCGTCGGGGACGAGCTCCCCGGCGTCCATGTACCGCTTCGCCTCGACACCCAGCGGGGTCTCATCGCGCAGGTTCGCGCGGAAGAGGTCACCGGTGGAGATGTGCGGGACGTCCAGCCGCTCGGCCAACCGCTCCGCCTGGGTTCCCTTGCCCGCACCTGGCGGACCGACCAGAACGAGTCGCACGCGACGCGACCTCCCTGCTGCTCTGTGCTCGTGTCAAAGCTGATGTCAAACGCTGATACCGCCGCAACGCTACTGTGCGGCAGCCGACGTCGGCCTTCCGGTCGGAGGGCCGGGGTGTCCTCGCGGGCGACCTCACACCGCGTCGCAGGACTGTCGGCTTCACCCTAACGCAGGAACCCTTCATAGTTGCGCTGCATGAGCTGGCTCTCGATCTGCTTCACCGTGTCCAGCCCGACCCCGACCATGATCAGCACAGCGGTACCGCCGAACGGGAAGTTCTGGTTCTGCCCGCTGCCGGTGATACCGAGGAAGAAGTTCGGCAGCACCGCGATGATGCCCAGGTACAGCGATCCGGGCAGCGTGATGCGGGAGAGCACGTAGTTCAGGTACTCCGCCGTCGGGCGACCGGGTCGGATGCCGGGGATGAAGCCACCGAACTTCTTCATCTCGTCGGCGCGCTCATCGGGGTTGAACGTGATGCCGACGTAGAAGTACGTGAAGAAGATGATCAGGCCGATGTACAGGAGAATGTGCAGCCAATTCGACTGATCGACCAGATAGGTGCGGACGAACGCCTGGAAGGCTCCGTCCTCGTTCCCGGCGAGCCGCGCGATCAGGTCGGGCAGGTACAGCAGCGAGCTACCGAAGATGACCGGGATGACGCCGGCCTGGTTCACCTTCAGCGGCAGGTAGGTCGAGGTACCGCCGTACATGCGACGGCCGACCATGCGCTTGGCGTACTGCACCGGGATCCGGCGTTGCCCCTGCTCGACGAACACGACGCTCGCGATGATGGCCAGGCCGAAGAAGCAGACACCGGCGAACACGAGCGGACCCGAGTTGTCGAGGATGTTCTTGCCCTCGGCCGGGATCCGGTGCGCGATGGAGGCGAAGATCAGCAGCGACATGCCGTTGCCGATGCCGCGTTCGGTGACCTGCTCGCCCAACCACATGACGACGGCCGTACCGGCGGTCATCACGATCACGATGATGGTCAGCGAGAAGATGCCGGAGTCGGGAATGATCGGCAGTGTGCAGTTGCCGAACAGCTGCCCCCGGTCGGCGAGCGCGACGATTCCGGTCGCCTGCAGGATGGCCAGCGCGATGGTGAGGTAGCGGGTGTACTGGGTCAGCTTGTTCTGACCCGACTGCCCTTCCTTCTTCAGTTGCTCGAACCGCGGGATGACGACGGTGAGCAACTGCACGATGATGCTGGCCGTGATGTAGGGCATGATCCCCAGCGCCAGGATCGACAACTGGAGCAGCGCCCCGCCGGAGAACAGGTTGATCAGCGAGTAGACGCCGGCGTTGTCCCCGCCCTCGACCTGCCGGATGCATTCCTGGACGTTCGGGTAGGAGACACCGGGCGAGGGGATGTTGGCACCGAGACGATAGATCGCGACGATGCCGAGCGTGAAGAGGATCTTCTTCCGGAGGTCGGGCGTGGCCAGTGCCGACCGGAACGCGCTGAGCACTCGGGGATCCTCCTGTACTGAGTGGGCACCGTCCGTGGAGAACACGCGGGAGCCGGCATGCCCGGCTCCCGGCGGACGGGCCCGGCGCGACCAGCACCGCCTGCGCCCGTCCGGCGCCCGCGCCGGCCCCGTGGAGAAACCGAACGCGGAAAAGACTCTAACAGCGACGACGCCGCCCGCACGCCCGCCCCGGGTGTTACCACAGGGCAGGAATGCGGACGGCGCCTCGGACTTACAGCTCGGTGACGGAACCGCCGGCGGCGGTGATCTTCTCGCGGGCGCTGCCGGAGAACGCGTGTGCGCTCACCGTCAGGCTGACCCCGTTGATCTCGCCGTTGCCGAGCACCTTGACGGGCTGGTTGCGCCGGACCGCACCGATCGCGATCAGCTCGTCCGGACCGACCGTCCCGCCCTCGGGGAAGAGCCGCGCGAGGTCGCCGACGTTCACGACCTGGTACTCCACCCGGAACCGGTTCTTGAAGCCCTTGAGCTTGGGCAGCCGCATGTGCAGCGGCATCTGCCCGCCCTCGAAGGCGGCCGGCACGTTCTTCCGGGCCTTGGTGCCCTTCGTACCGCGACCGGCGGTCTTGCCCTTGCTGCCCTCACCGCGGCCGACCCGGGTCTTCTCGGTCTTGGCCCCGGGTGCCGGACGCAGGTGGTGGATCTTGATGGCGCTCATCAGGAGCCGACCTCCTCCACCGTCACGAGGTGCCGCACGGTGTTGATCATGCCGCGGATCTGCGGGGTGTCGTCCCGCTCCACGGACTGGCGGATCTTGCGCAGCCCGAGGGAGTGCAGGGTCGCCCGCTGGTTCTGCTTGCGGCCGATCGAGCTACGGACCTGGGTGATCTTCAGCTTCTCTGCCATCGCGCTCACGCCCTCGCGCCCTGTGCCGCGGCCGCACGGGCACGCAGCATCTGGGCCGACGCGACGTCCTCGAGAGGCAGGCCACGGCGAGCGGCCACCTCCTCCGGACGCTGGATCTGCTTCAGCGCGGCGACGGTCGCGTGCACGATGTTGATCGCGTTGTCGCTACCCAGCGACTTCGAGAGCACATCGTGGATTCCGGCGCACTCCAGCACCGCACGCACCGGACCACCGGCGATGACACCGGTACCGGGGCTGGCCGGGCGCAGCAGCACCACGCCCGCAGCGGCCTCACCCTGCACGCGGTGCACGATCGTGCCGCCGATGCGGGGGACGCGGAAGAAGTTCTTCTTCGCCTCCTCCACGCCCTTGGCGATCGCGGCCGGCACCTCCTTGGCCTTGCCGTAGCCGACGCCGACCAGGCCGTCGCCGTCACCGACGATCATCAGCGCTGTGAAGCTGAAGCGCCGACCACCCTTGACGACCTTGGCCACGCGGTTGATGGTGACCAGTCGCTCGATGTACGGGGTCTTGTCCTGGGCCGCCCCGCCACGGCCTCCGTCCCGGCGGTCCCGGCGGTCGCCGCTGCGCTCGCCACCAGGCCCTCCGCCGTCACGCCGTGTACGTCCCGGCATCAGACGTTCCCTTCCATCTTCTCAATCATCATCAGAACTCCAGCCCGCCCTCGCGAGCGGCGTCGGCCAGCGCCGCGATACGGCCGTGGTACTCGTAGCCACCCCGGTCGAACACGACGGCCGTCACGCCGGCCTCGCGGCCCCGGGCGGCGATCAGCTCGCCGACCTTGGCGGCGCGAGCCTTCTTGTCGCCGTCCAGCGCGCGGACGTCGGCCTCCATCGTCGACGCCGAGGCCAGCGTGTGACCGGCCAGGTCGTCGATCAGCTGCACGAAGACGTGCCGCGAGCTGCGGTGGACGGCCAGGCGAGGCCGCTCGGCACTGCCGTGGACCTTCTTGCGCAGCCGGAAGTGCCGTTGCGCCCGCCCGATGCGGCGCTGCTGCGACACCTTCGAGCCGGCCCGCTTCTTGGCGGCGGCGGTCGTTGTGGTCTCGGCCATCACTTACCCGTCTTTCCGACCTTGCGCCGGATCACCTCGCCGGCGTAACGCACACCCTTACCCTTGTACGGGTCGGGCTTGCGCAGCTTCCGGATGTTGGCGGCGACCTCGCCGACCAACTGCTTGTCGATGCCGGAGACCGAGAACCTGGTCGGCGTCTCCACCGTGAAGGTGATGCCCTCCGGAGCCTCGATCACGACCGGGTGGCTGAAGCCGAGCGCGAACTCGAGGTTGGAGCCCTTCAGCGCGACGCGGTAGCCGACGCCGTGGATCTCCATCTTCTTCTCGTAACCGGCGGTCACACCCACCACGAGGTTGTTGACCAGCGTGCGCGACAGGCCGTGGAAGGCCTTTGTCTTGCGCTCGTCGTCCGGGCGCCCGACGACGATGACGCCGTCCTCGCGCGCGACGGTGATCGGCTCGATCACGGTGTGCGACAGGGTGCCCTTCGGCCCCTTCACGGTCACCGTGCGGCCCTCGATGGCCACGTCGACGCCGGACGGAACGGGGATCGGCAGCTTCCCGATACGGGACATCGTCTACTCCCCTCTCACCAGACGTAGGCGAGGACTTCCCCGCCCACGCCGTTGCGGTTCGCCTGCTTGTCGGTCAGCAGACCGGTCGACGTCGAGATGATCGCGACGCCGAGGCCACCGAGGACCCGCGGCAGGTTGGTGGACTTCGCGTAGACCCGCAGGCCGGGCTTGGAGACCCGGCGCAGACCCGCGATGCTGCGCTCCCGGTTACGCCCGTACTTCAGCTCGATCACCAGGGACTTGCCGACCTCGGCGTCCTCGGTGCGGTGCGAGGCGATGTAGCCCTCCTTCTGAAGGATCTCGGCGATCGCCACCTTCAGCTTGGAGTGCGGCATCACGACCTGGTCGTGGTAAGCCGAGTTCGCGTTGCGCAGACGTGTGAGCATGTCTGCGATCGGATCGGTCATCGTCATGGTGACGTCGTCACTTTCCCGCCCTGGTTCCCCGAGGGGCCTGTGGCGATAGATGCACTAGGTGCGTGTGCCGGAGGCGGCACTTACCAGGAGCTCTTGCTCACGCCGGGCAGCTCACCTGCGTGCGCCATCTGGCGCACGCAGACACGGCACAGCCCGAACTTGCGCAGGACGGCGCGGGGACGCCCGCACTTCTGGCAGCGGGTGTAGCCGCGCACGGCGAACTTCGGCTTCTTGGCCGCCTTGATGATCAGCGACTTCTTCGCCATGGCGGGTCAGCTCTCCTTGAAGGGGAAGCCCAGCCGGCGCAGCAACGCCCGGCCTTCCTCGTCGGTGGTCGCGGTGGTCACGACCGTGATGTCCATGCCGCGCGGGCGGTCGATGCTGTCCGGGTCGATCTCGTGGAACATCGACTGCTCGTTCAGGCCGAACGTGTAGTTGCCCCGGCCGTCGAACTGGTTCGGGGACAGGCCACGGAAGTCGCGGATACGCGGCAGCGCGATCGTCAGCAGCCGGTCCAGGAACTCCCACATCCGATCGTTGCGCAGGGTGACCTTGGCGCCGATCGGCATGCCCTCGCGCAGCTTGAACTGCGCGATGGACTTGGTCGCCCGCCGGACCTGCGGCTTCTGACCGGTGATGGTGGCCAGGTCCCGGACCGCGCCGTCGATGAGCTTGGAGTCGCGAGCGGCCTCGCCGACACCCATGTTCACGACGACCTTGACCACGCCCGGGATCTGCATGACGTTCGAGTAGCTGAACTCCTCGCGGAGCTGCTCGCGGATCTCCTCGCGGTAGCGAAGCTTGAGCCGCGGCGCGACCTTCTCCTGCGTCGGCGCGCTCATCAGATCTCCTTCCCGGAACGCTTGGAGATCCGGACCTTCTTGCCGTCCTCGGTGATCTTGTAACCCACGCGGGTCGGCTTGCCGTCCGCGTCGATCAGCATCACGTTGGAGACGTTGATCGGCGCCTCCTGGGTGACGATCCCGCCGGACTGCGCGCCCCGCTGGTTCTGGCTGACCCGGGTGTGCTTCTTGATCCGGTTCACGCCCTCGACCAGGACTCGGTCACGGGTCGGGTAGGCCTGGATGACCTTGCCCTTGGCGCCCTTGTCCTTGCCGGCGATCACCAGAACGGTGTCGCCCTTCTTGACCTTCATGCTCACAACACCTCCGGCGCGAGGGAGATGATCTTCATGAACCGCTTGTCGCGCAGCTCGCGACCGACCGGGCCGAAGATGCGGGTCCCCCGCGGCTCGCCGTCCGGCTTGATCAGCACGGCGGCGTTCTCGTCGAACCGGATGTAGCTGCCGTCCGGACGACGCTTCTCCTTGACGGTGCGCACGATGACGGCCTTGACCACGTCACCGCGCTTCACCCCGGCACCCGGGATGGCTTCCTTCACCGTTGCCACGATGATGTCGCCGATCCCCGCATAGCGCCGCGCCGAACCGCCCAGCACCCGGATGCACAGGATCTCCTTGGCACCGGTGTTGTCGGCGACGCGCAGCCGCGACTCCTGCTGGATCACTTCGCCTTCTCCAGGATCTCGACCAGCCGCCAGCGCTTCGTCGCCGACAGCGGTCGGGTCTCCATCAGCCGGACCCGGTCGCCGATGCCGGCCGTGTTGGCCTCGTCGTGCGCCTTCACCTTGCTCGTCCGCCGGATGACCTTGCCGTACAGCGGGTGCTTCACCCGGTCCTCGAGAGAGACCACGATCGTCTTGTCCATCTTGTCGGACACGACCAGTCCCTCGCGGACCTTCCGCTCGCCGCGCTGCTCGGCCTGCTTCTCGCTCATGCCGCGCCCTCGTCCTCGATCGGCGCCGCGGACAGACCCAGCTCGCGCTCGCGCATCACGGTGTACACCCGCGCGATCTCGTGCCGGACGGTCCGCAGCCGCCGGTTGTTGTCCAGCTGCCCGGTCGCCATCTGGAAGCGGAGGTTGAACAGCTCCTCCTTCAGCTCCCGCACCCGCTGCACGAGCTCCTCGTCGGTCAGCTCACGCAGCTCCGCGGCCGTGGTGCCTGCGGTGCGTGCCATCAGATGTCACCACCCTCACGGGTCACGATCCGGCACTTCATCGGCAGCTTGTGGATGGCGCGACGGAGCGCCTCGCGAGCGGTCTGCTCGTTCGGGTAGCTCATCTCGAAGAGCACCCGGCCGGGCTTCACGTTGGTCACCCACTTCTCCGGCGAACCCTTACCGGAACCCATCCGGGTCTCCGCCGGCTTCTTGGTCAGCGGCCGGTCCGGGAACACATTGATCCACACCTTGCCGCCACGGCGGATGTGCCGGTTGATGGCGATACGGGCGGACTCGATCTGCCGGTTCGTCACGTAGGCCGGCTCCAGGGCCTGGATGCCGAAGTCACCGAAGGTGACCCGGGTGCCACCCGAGGCCATACCGGTGCGGTGCGGCCGGTGCTGCTTGCGGTGCTTGACCCTGCGCGGGATCAGCATGACTCAGGCCTCCCCACCGGTGTTCTCGGTCGGCGTGGTCTCGGTGGCGACTCCGCCACCGGCCTGCTCGGCGGCGGCGCGGCCGGCGTCCGTGCTGGTCGCCGTCGTGCCCGAGGCACCCGAACGACGACGGGCGGGACGCTCGCGGCGCGGGCCACGGCTCGGCTCGGCAACGGCGGGCGCGCCCTCACGGCGGCCACCGACCACGTCGCCCTTGTAGATCCAGACCTTCACACCGATCCGGCCGAAGGTCGTACGGGCCTCGAACAGGCCGTAGTCGATGTCGGCGCGCAGCGTGTGCAGCGGCACCCGACCCTCACGGTAGAACTCCGACCGCGACATCTCCGCGCCGCCGAGACGACCCGAGCACTGCACCCGGATGCCCTTGACCTGCGGCGAGCGCATGGCCGACTGGATGGCCTTACGCATCGCGCGACGGAACGCCACGCGGTTGGACAGCTGCTCGGCGACGCCCTGCGCCACGAGCTGCGCGTCCGACTCGGAGTTCTTGACCTCGAGGATGTTGAGCTGGACCTGCTTCTTGGTCAGCTTCTCGAGCTGGCCACGGATGCGGTCCGCCTCGGCACCACGACGGCCGATGACGATGCCCGGACGGGCGGTGTGGATGTCCACCCGCACCCGGTCCCGGGTCCGCTCGATCTCGACCTTGGAGATGCCGGCCCGCTCCATGCCCTTGGAGAGCATGCGGCGGATCTCGACGTCCTCCTTGACGTACTCGGCGTACTGCTTGTCGGCGTACCACCGGGACTTCCAGTCGGTGGTGATACCGAGCCGGAACCCGTGCGGGTTGATCTTCTGACCCATCAGCGGGCCCTCCCCTTCGCACCTCGGGCGCCTCGCGTGCCCGCCTTGGCCGGCCGCGACTCCACCTCGATGGTGATGTGGCTCGTCCGCTTGCGGATCCGGTACGCGCGACCCTGCGCACGCGGCCGGATGCGCTTGAGCGTCGGGCCCTCGTCGACGTAGGCCACGGCCACCACCAGGGTGTCCGGATCCATGTCGAAGTTGTTCTCGGCGTTGGCCGCGGCGCTCGCCACGACCTTGGCCACCGGCTCGGCCGCGGCCTGCGGCGAGAACCGCAGGACGCTCAGGGCCTCGGCCACCGGCCGGCCCTTGATCAGCTCGACCACGCGCCGGACCTTGGTCGGCGACATGTGGACGAACCTGGCCTTGGCGTGCGCGCGAGGCAGCTCGAGCGCGGCGCCGGGGGTGTTCTGGCTGTCGTCAGCCATTCCTCTCCACCTCTCCTAGTCGCTACTCGGGCCGCTCAGCGCCGACGCGCTTTGCGGTCGTCCTTGATGTGGCCCCGGAAGGTCCGGGTGGGGGCGAACTCCCCCAGCTTGTGGCCGACCATCGAGTCCGAGACGAAGACCGGCACGTGCTTGCGGCCGTCGTGCACCGCAATCGTGTGGCCGATCATGTCCGGGATGATCGTGGACCGGCGGGACCAGGTCCGGATAACGGTCTTCTTGCCCGACTCGTTGAGGGCGTCCACCTTCTTGAGCAGGTGGTCGTCCACGAACGGGCCCTTCTTCAGGCTGCGCGGCATGTCTTGAACCTCCCTGCTCAGCGCTTCTTGCCGGTACGACGCCGGCGGACGATCAACTTGTCACTCGGCTTGCGGCGGCGGGTGCGACCCTCCGGCTTGCCGTTCGGGTTCACCGGGTGCCGACCACCGGAGGTCTTGCCCTCACCACCACCGTGCGGGTGGTCGACCGGGTTCATGGCCACACCACGGACGGTCGGGCGCTTGCCCTTCCACCGCATGCGGCCGGCCTTGCCCCAGTTGATGTTCGACTGCTCGGCGTTGCCCACCTCGCCGACCGTGGCGCGGCAGCGCACGTCGACGTTGCGGATCTCGCCGGACGGCATGCGCAGCTGCGCGTACGGGCCGTCCTTGGCGACCAGCTGCACACCCGAGCCGGCGGCACGGGCGATCTTGGCGCCGCCGCCGGGGCGGAGCTCGATCGCGTGCACCACGGTGCCGGTCGGGATGTTGCGCAGCGGCAGGTTGTTGCCGACCTTGATGTCGGCCTTCGGGCCGCTCTCGATCCGGTCGCCCTGCTTGATCTTCGCCGGCGCGATGATGTAGCGCTTCTCGCCGTCGGCGTAGTGCAGCAGCGCGATCCGCGAGGTGCGGTTCGGGTCGTACTCGATGTGCGCGACCTTGGCCGGCACGCCGTCCTTGTCCGCCCGCCGGAAGTCGATCAGCCGGTAGGCGCGCTTGTGCCCGCCGCCCTGGTGGCGCGCGGTCACCTTGCCGTGCACGTTCCGCCCGCCCTTGCTGTGCAGCGGACGGATCAGCGACTTCTCCGGCTCGGACCGGGTGATCTCGGCGAAGTCGGAGACGCTGGCGCCGCGGCGGCCGGGGGTGGTCGGCTTGTACTTGCGGATACCCATGGGTCTGCTCGCTCCCTCAGCTCGCCCGGCCACCGAACACGTCGATCGTCTTGCTCTCCTCGGAGAGCGTGACGACCGCGCGCTTGGTGTCCTTGCGCTTGCCGTAGCCGGTGCGGGAGCGCTTGCGCTTGCCCGGGCGGTTCAGCGTGTTCACGCTGAGCACCTTGACCCCGAACACCTTCTCCACGGCGATCTTGATCTCGGTCTTGTTCGCGTCCGGCGCGACGAGGAAGGTGTACTGGCGCTCCTCGAGCAGCCCGTAGCTCTTCTCCGACACCACCGGCGCGACCAGGATGTCGTGCGGGTCGGGGATCACTTGCCATCCTCCTCGGCGGCACCGCCCGCGCGCTTCGCCGACCGCGGAGCGGCGACGGGGCCCGCGAGGAACGTGTCCAGCGCATCCGACGTGAACACCACGATGTCGTTGACGAGCACGTCGTAGGTGTTCAGCTGGTCCGGCGCGATCAGGTGCACGGACGGCAGGTTGCGCAGGCTCTGCAGGCTCACCGTGTCGTCGCGGCCGACGACCGCGAGGACCCGGGTCTTCTGGTCGGTGACCAGGGTCTCGATCACCGCGCGGGCCGTCTTGGTCGACGGCGTGTCGCCGGTGACGATCCCGGACACGACATGCACGAGGCCGGCCCGGGCCCGGTCGGAGAGCGCCCCGCGCAGCGCGGCGGCCTTCATCTTCTTGGGCGTCTTCTGCGCGTAGTCGCGCGGCGTCGGGCCGTGCACCACACCACCGCCGGCGAACTGCGGCGCGCGGGTCGAGCCCTGGCGGGCGCGCCCGGTGCCCTTCTGGCGGTACGGCTTGCGGCCACCGCCGCGCACCTCGCCACGGGTCTTCGTGTCGTGCGTGCCCTGCCGGGCCGCGGCCAGCTGGGCCACCACGACCTGGTGCATCAGCGGGACGTTCGCCGTCACGTCGAAGACGTGAGCCGGCAGCTCGACGCTGCCCTCGGTGCCCCCGCTGGGGGTCTTGATCTCAACGCTGGTCACTTGACACCACCCTTCGCGGCCGACTTGACCACGACCAGGCCGCCGCGCGGACCGGGAACCGCGCCCTTGATCAGCAGCAGCCCGTTGTCGGCGTCCACCCGGTGGACGGTCAGGTTCTGCGTGGTCACCCGCGCGACACCCATGCGCCCGGCCATCCGCAGGCCCTTGAAGACCCGGCCCGGAGTGGCGCAGCCGCCGATGGAGCCCGGCGAGCGGTGCTTGCGCTGGGTACCGTGCGACGCGCCCAGACCCTTGAAGCCGTGGCGCTTCATGACACCCGCGGTGCCCTTGCCCTTGCTGGTGCCGACCACGTCGACCACCGCGCCGGCGTCGAACACCTCGGCGGTGATCTCCTGGCCGACGGTGTACTCGCCCGCGTCGGACGTCCGCAGCTCGATCAGGTAGCGGCGCGGGGTCACGCCGGCCTTGGTGAAGTGGCCGGTCTCCGGCTTGTTCACCTTGCGCGGGTCGACGGCGCCGTAGGCGAGCTGGACGGCGACGTAACCGTCCTTCTCGGCCGAGCGGACCTGGGTCACGACATTGGGCCCGGCCTGGACCACGGTGACCGGAACCACCCGGTTGTTCTCGTCGAATACCTGGGTCATCCCGAGCTTCCTGCCCAGGATCCCGGTGATCTGCCTGTCAGTCATCGGTTCGTCAGCCCTACTGAATGTTGACGTCGACGCTGGCCGGCAGGTCGATGCGCATGAGCGCGTCGACCGTCTTCGGCGTCGGGTCGAGGATGTCGATCAGCCGCTTGTGGGTGCGCATCTCGAAGTGCTCGCGCGAGTCCTTGTACTTGTGCGGCGAGCGGATGACGCAGTAGACGTTCTTCTCGGTCGGCAGCGGCACCGGCCCGACGACCCTGGCACCGGTACGCGTCACCGTCTCGACGATCTTGCGAGCAGACGCGTCGATTGCCTCGTGGTCGTAGGCCTTCAGCCTGATGCGGATCTTCTGTCCCGCCATGGTCGTCGGTCGTCCTCTTCTTCCTGCCGCTGCGTACGCGTGCTCCGGGTCGTGCCCGCAAGGAGCCCCGCAGGGCTCGCACCGCTCACTGGCGACTCCAGCCGCGGCCCGCGCTCTGTTCAGGTCTCACTCCGTGGGCTCCGGTCCACGAGGTCGGGCGTGTCGCGCTCGAACCTCATACCGGTCCCCGGGTCACGTGCACCCCACGGGGGGTGCTGTGTTCGGGGGCTGGCGCCCGGCACGGCGCGCGGAATCATGGGATCCCGCGCGCCGCAGCCGTACGCGCAACCCGTCAAGGATGCCACACCGGAGTGCAGCCTCCTCAACCGGGGGGTCTTACTTGTTGATCTTGGTGACCTGGCCGGCGCCGACGGTCCGACCACCCTCGCGGATGGCGAACTGCAGGCCCTCCTCCATGGCGATCGGCTGGATCAGCGCGACGCTCATCGAGGTGTTGTCGCCCGGCATGACCATCTCGGTCCCGCTGGGCAGGGTCACCACACCGGTCACGTCCGTGGTACGGAAGTAGAACTGCGGCCGGTAGTTGTTGAAGAACGGCGTGTGCCGGCCACCCTCGTCCTTGGACAGGATGTAGACCTGGCCCTCGAACTCGGTGTGCGGGGTGATCGAACCCGGCTTCACGACGACCTGACCGCGCTCGACGTCCTCGCGCTTGATGCCGCGGAGCAGCAGGCCGACGTTCTCACCCGCGCGACCCTCGTCGAGGATCTTGCGGAACATCTCGACACCGGTGACGGTGGTCTTGGTCGACTTCTCGCGGATGCCGACGATCTCGACCTCCTCGTTCACCTTCACGATGCCGCGCTCGATGCGGCCGGTGACCACGGTGCCGCGGCCGGTGATGGTGAAGACGTCCTCGACGGGCATGAGGAACGGCTTCTCGATGTCGCGCTCGGGCTCCGGGATCGACTCGTCGACCGCGTTCATGAGCTCGAGCAGCTTCTCGCCCCACTCGGCGTCGCCCTCGAGGGCCTTGAGGGCCGAGACGCGCACGATCGGCAGGTCGTCACCCGGGTAGTCCTGGGACGACAGCAGCTCGCGGACCTCGAGCTCGACGAGCTCCAGGATCTCCTCGTCGTCGACCATGTCGGCCTTGTTCAGCGCGACCACGATGTAGGGCACGCCGACCTGGCGGGCCAGCAGCACGTGCTCGCGGGTCTGCGGCATCGGGCCGTCGGTCGCCGCGACCACCAGGATGGCGCCGTCCATCTGGGCCGCACCGGTGATCATGTTCTTGATGTAGTCGGCGTGACCGGGGCAGTCGACGTGCGCGTAGTGCCGCTTCTCGGTCTGGTACTCGACGTGCGCGATCGAGATCGTGATGCCGCGCTGACGCTCCTCGGGAGCCTTGTCGATCTGGTCGAACGCCGACGCCTCGTTGAGGTTCGGGTACTTGTCGTGCAGAACCTTGGTGATGGCCGCCGTCAGCGTGGTCTTGCCGTGGTCGATGTGACCAATCGTGCCGATGTTGACGTGCGGCTTGGTCCGCTCGAACTTCGCCTTCGCCACTGCAGGGTCCTCCTGGACTGAGTTCTTCTTGTCCGCCGTGCTGACGGCAGGTCTGGTAAGTGCTTCCGGGGTCGTACGGGAACGGGCCGCGGACCCTACAGGTCCGCGGCACGCACCTCTTACTCGCCCGTCGCCTTGGCGATGATCTCCTTGGCCACGTTGGTCGGAACCTCCGCGTACGAATCGAAGACCATCGTGTAGTTCGCCCGGCCCTGGGTCCGCGACCGCAGGTCACCGACGTAGCCGAACATCTCCGACAGCGGCACCAGCGCCTTGACGACGCGGGCGCCGGCCCGCTCCTCCATGGCCTGGATCTGGCCACGGCGGGAGTTGAGGTCGCCGATGACATCGCCCATGTAGTCCTCGGGCGTGGTGACCTCGACGGCCATCATCGGCTCGAGCAGGGCCGGGTCGGCCTTGCGCGCAGCCTCCTTGAGGGCCATCGAACCGGCGACCTTGAAGGCCATCTCGGACGAGTCGACCTCGTGGTACTGGCCGTCCAGCAGGGTCAGCTTGATGCCGACCAGCGGGTAGCCCGCCAGCACGCCGTACTGCATGGCGTCCTGGGCGCCGGCGTCCACCGACGGGATGTACTCCCGCGGGACGCGACCACCGGTGACCTTGTTGTCGAACTCGTACAGCGCACCGTCCGCGGTGTTCAGCGGCTCCAGCGCGATGATCACGCGAGCGAACTGGCCCGAGCCACCGGTCTGCTTCTTGTGCGTGTACTCGAACTTCTCGACCGGGCGGCGGATCGTCTCCCGGTAGGCCACCTGCGGCTTGCCGATGTTGGCCTCGACCTTGAAGTCGCTCTTCATGCGGTTGACCAGCACCTCGAGGTGCAGCTCACCCATGCCGGCGATGATGGTCTGGCCGGTCTCCTCGTCCAGGGACACCTGGAACGTGGGGTCCTCCTCGGCCAGCTTCTGGATCGCCGTCGAGAGCTTCTCCTGGTCGGCCTTGGTCTTCGGCTCCACCGCGACCTGGATCACCGGGTCCGGGAAGGTCATCGACTCGAGGACGATCGGCGCCTGCGGGTCGCAGAGCGTCTCGCCCGTGGTCGTGTCCTTCAGGCCGATGACCGCGTAGATGTGGCCGGCCAGGGCCTCGTCGACCGGGTTCTCCTTGTTGGCGTGCATCTGGAAGAGCTTCCCGATGCGCTCCTTGCGGTCCTTGGTCGAGTTGATGACCTGGGAACCCGCGGCGACCCGGCCCGAGTAGACCCGGACGTAGGTGAGCTTGCCGAAGAACGGGTGCGCAGCGATCTTGAACGCGAGCGCCGAGAACGGCTCGTCGGTGCTCGGCTTGCGGCTGGCCGGGGTCTCCCCGTCCGGCAGCGTGCCCTCGACCGGCGGCACGTCGATCGGCGACGGCAGGTAGTCGATGACCGCGTCGAGCATGGGCTGCACGCCCTTGTTCTTGAACGCGGAGCCGCACAGCACCGGGTAGGCGATCCGGTCGTTCACGATCTTGCGGATGCCCTGCTTGATCTGCTCGGTGGTGACCTCCTCACCGCCGAGGTAGGCCTCCATCAGCGCGTCGTCGGTCTCCGCGACGGCCTCGACCAGCTTCTCGCGGTACTCCGCGGCACGGTCGGCCAGGTCGGCGGGGATCTCCTCGACCGCGTAGTCGTCGCCCTTCTGGACCTCGCCGCGCCAGGTCAGCGCGCGCATCTCGACCAGGTCGACGACTCCGATGAACTCGCTCTCGGAGCCGATCGGCAGCTGCAGCGGCAGCGGCCGAGCGCCGAGGCGCTCCTCGATGGTGCGCACGGTGAAGTAGAAGTCCGCACCGAGCTTGTCCATCTTGTTGACGAAGCAGATGCGCGGGACGTCGTACTTGGTGGCCTGCCGCCAGACCTGCTCGGACTGGGGCTCGACGCCCTCCTTGCCGTCGAAGACCGCGACGGCGCCGTCGAGCACCCGCAGGGACCGCTCCACCTCGACGGTGAAGTCGACGTGCCCCGGGGTGTCGATGATGTTGATCTGGTGGTCTTTCCAGAAGCAGGTCGTCGCGGCCGACGTGATCGTGATACCGCGCTTCTGCTCCTCCTCCATCCAGTCCATGGTGGCGGCACCGTCGTGCACCTCACCGAGCTTGTAGTTGATCCCGGTGTAGAAGAGGATCCGCTCGGTGGTGGTGGTCTTGCCGGCGTCGATGTGCGCCATGATGCCGATGTTGCGGACCTTGCCCAGGTCCGTCAGCACGTCCCGTGCCACTTGTCGCTCGCTCCCTCAGCAGTGGTGCGCGGACGGTCGGCCCGTCACCAGCGGTAGTGGGCGAAGGCCTTGTTGGACTCCGCCATCTTGTGCATGTCCTCGCGCCGCTTCACGCTGGCGCCCAGCCCGTTGCTCGCGTCGAGCAGCTCGTTCATCAGCCGCTCGACCATCGTCTTCTCGCGACGCTGACCGGCGTACGAGACCAGCCACCGCAGGCCCAGCGTGGTCTGCCGGACGGCACGGACCTCGACCGGGACCTGGTAGGTCGCGCCACCGACACGGCGGCTGCGGACCTCGAGGGCCGGCTTGACGTTGTCCAGCGCACGCTTCAGCGTGACCACCGGGTCGGTGCCGGTCTTCTCCCGGGTGCCCTCGAGCGCGGCGTAGACGATGCGCTCGGCCAGCGAGCGCTTGCCGTCCTGCAGCACCTTGTTCACCAGCTGGGTGACCAGCGGCGAGCTGTACACCGGGTCGGAGACCAACGGCCGCTTCGGGGCGGGACCCTTGCGGGGCATCAGCTCTTCTCCTTCTTCGCGCCGTAGCGGCTACGCGCCTGCTTGCGGTTCTTGACGCCCTGGGTGTCCAGGGAACCCCGGACGATCTTGTAGCGGACGCCCGGCAGGTCCTTCACCCGGCCGCCGCGGACGAGCACGATGGAGTGCTCCTGGAGGTTGTGGCCCTCACCCGGGATGTAGGCGGTGACCTCGATCAGGCTGGTCAGCCGGACGCGGGCGACCTTGCGCAGCGCGGAGTTCGGCTTCTTGGGCGTCGTGGTGTACACGCGCGTGCAGACCCCGCGGCGCTGGGGGCTCCCCTTGAGCGCGGCGGTCTTGGTCTTCGCGACCTTGTCCTGACGGCCCTTGCGGACCAGCTGCTGGATCGTGGGCATGGACCGTTTACTTCTTCCCGTCGGCTTGCTCGGCTGTATCTCTTAGATCGTGCTGTGCGGGATGGTCGGACGGACGGCTGCACCGGCCGCCCGTACCCCGAGGTCGGGCGTGTCGCACCCGAAGCTCCTCATGGCAGGTCGGGGAACCCAGCAGGAGAGTCCGGGTGGCCCGCGACCCGTCGGTCCCGCCCCGCACTGAAGCGCAGAGCCGGTGACCATCGGGCACGCGGATCGGCCCGACCATGGTCGAGCGCAAGACCACAGAGTACCCGGCCCGCAGTTGAGGGGTCAAAACGGGTCCGCAGTCGTCGTCGGCAGGGTGCCGTAACAACCGCTTCGCCGCAAGCCGACTCACCCGCTCGCCGCGTACCGATGGCCGCTCGTCGCGGCGTCGACCTCGTCGCCACCTGCGGTGAGTCCGGACACACGCCCCGCGACGACCGGTCCCGGATCCTGCTGTACCGCCCGAATGGCCGAGTAGTTACCGTCCGGTAATGAGCATTCGGGTGCCCCGACCTGTCGTCAGCGGGATCGTGCGCGCCGTCGTCGCGCCGATCCTGTCCCCCCGTGTTCCGGTCCCGGCCCAGCGCCGGCTGCTCGACCTCGCGGGTCGAACCGTGCCGGCACCTCCCGGCGTCCGCCGGACCACGGAGCCACTCGGTGGTGTCCCCGCGGTCCGCTTCGTGGCTCCCGGCGCTGCCGGCCCCCACGTCGTCCTGTTCCTGCACGGTGGCGGATACGTCACCGGTTCACCCGGCTCGCACGGTTCCCTCGCGGGACACCTGAGCCGCGCCACCGGCGCTCCCGTCCACCTGCTGCACTACCGGCGGGCACCGGAACACCCGTACCCCGCCGCGGTCGACGACGCACACGCCGCCTACCGGGCCCTGCGCGCAGCGGGCCACCCAGCACAACGCATCGCGGTCGTCGGTGATTCCGCCGGCGGCGGGGTGGCCCTCGCGCTGCTGCTGCGGCTGCGGGCGGCCGGGGAGGACCTGCCCGCCACCGTCGGCCTCATCTCCCCCTGGCTGGATCTCGACCTCACCGGACCCGCCGTCGCCGCGAACGCGCACCGGGACGCGATGCTCGACCCACGCTGGCTCGCCGACTCGGCCCGGGCGTACCGCGCGGGCGCGCCGGCCGACACCCCAGAGCTGACCCCGCTGCACGCCGACCTGGCCGGCCTGCCGCCGCTGCACGTCATCGCGGGGGCACGCGAGCTGCTGGTGAGCGACTCCGACGCGCTGGTCGACCGGGCCCGGGCCGCGGGCGTGCCCGTCACCTACCGCCGGGCCCCCCGGATGTGGCACGACTACCCGATCTTCGCCGGGCTGCTCGCCGAGGCCGACGCCGCGGTGGCCGAGCTCGGCGCCGCCTTGCGACGGGACTGCGCGGCGCGCCGACCGCGTGTCGCCGTCGTCGGGGCCGGGTTCGGCGGGATCGGGATGGGCATCGCGTTGCGCGAGGCCGGCTACCGCGACGCCGCCGACCTCACCATCCTCGACCGGGCCGACGGCGTCGGCGGCGTCTGGCGGGACAACACCTATCCCGGCGCCGCCTGCGACGTGCCGTCACACCTCTACTCCTTCTCCTTCGCGCCCGGCCACGAGTGGTCGCGGCGCTTCGCGCCCCAGCCCGACATCCTGCGCTACCTGCGCCGGGTGGCGACCGAGGGCGGCCTCGACGGGCACCTGCGGCTGGGCACCGAGGTCACCGAGGCCCGCTACGACGCGCCGACGGCCACGTGGCGGCTGAGCACGGCCGGCGGCGAGACCGTCGAGGCCGACGTTCTGGTCTCCGCCTGCGGGCAGCTGTCCCGGCCCGCGACCCCCGCCCTGCCCGGCCTCGACCGGTTCGACGGCCCGGTGTTCCACTCGGCCCGCTGGGACCACGACGTCGACCTCACCGGCAAGCGGGTCGCCGTCATCGGCACCGGGGCCAGCGCCGTGCAGTTCGTGCCGGCCATCGCCGACCGGGTCGGCGCCGTGACGGTGTTCCAGCGGTCGGCGCCGTACCTGATCCCCAAGCCGGACCGCCGGTACCGCGCCTGGCACCACGCACTGTTCCGGCGGGTGCCGGCCTGGCGCAACGCCGCACGCGTCGGCTGGGCGGCGTTCTTCGAGGTCGGCGCCCTCGGCCTCACGACCGTCCAGACCGCCGCCGTGCCGTTCCGGTACGCGTTCGAGGGGCTGCTGCGCCGCCAGGTGCCCGACGCCGCGCTGCGCGAGAAACTGCGCCCGGACTACCCCATCGGCTGCAAGCGGCTGCTGATCTCGTCGGAGTACCTGCGGGCCCTCGCCCGGCCGCACGTCGACGTCGTCACCGATCCCATCGCCGAGGTGACCGCGAACGGCGTGCGCACGAGCGACGGCGTGGAGCATCCGGCCGACGTGATCATCTTCGGGACCGGCTTCGCCACGAACGACTTCCTGGCTCCCATGAAGGTGTTCGGACCCGACGGCCAGGAACTGAGCGAGCAGTGGCGCGACGGGGCCCGGGCCTACCTCGGCATCACCGTGCCGGAGTTCCCGAACCTGTTCCTGCTCTACGGCCCGAACACCAACGTCGGGTCGGGCTCGGTCGTGCACATGCTGGAGTCCCAGATCCACTACGTCCGGGAGGCCGTGCACCGCCTGTCGGCGGGGGCGCGCAGCCTCACCGTGCGCTCCGAGGCGGCGTCGGCGTTCGACAGCGAGATGCAGCGCCGGCTCTCCGAGAGCGTCTGGACCGGCTGCTCGAGCTGGTACCGGACGGCGTCCGGCCGGATCGTCAACAACTGGCCGGGCCTGATGCGCGAGTACCGCAAGCGCACCAGCCGCTTCGACCCGGCGGACTACCACGTCGAGCCGCTCCCCGCTCGCTGACCGGCTCCGGACCTCGCCTGCCGCGCTCGGTGGCCGCGACGCCCGAGGCTCGCGGCTCCGAGCCGGGGATCATGTGCTGGGGGCTCCGCGGAACGGCTCGGACGCCGCGCCTGCGGGACAACGCCCGGAAACGACGAACGGGGCCGGGGACCGCCGCGGGAGAGCGGTCCCCGGCCCCGTTCGGGTGCCGGACCTCAGGTGGCTACCGCGTCAGCGGTAGTCGCGCCCGAAGTCGTAGTCGTCCAGCGGCACCGCTGCACCGGTACCCGTACCGAACACGTCGGGGCTGTAGTAGCCGTCGTCGTAGCTCGGCAGGGCGTAGGCGGCCGCGCGGGCCTCCTCGGTGGGCTGCACCTGGATGTTGCGGTACCGGCTGATGCCCGTACCGGCCGGGATCAGCTTGCCGATGATCACGTTCTCCTTCAGCCCGACGAGCTTGTCGCGCTTTCCGTTGATCGCGGCATCGGTGAGGATCCGGGTGGTCTCCTGGAACGACGCCGCGGACAGCCACGACTCCGTCGCCAGCGAGGCCTTCGTGATCCCCATCAGCACCGGGCGACCCGAGGCCGGCTCGCCGCCCTCGGCCACCACCTGACGGTTGGCGGACTCGAAGTCCGACCGCTCGGCCAGCGCACCGGGCAGGAACTCCGTCGCACCCGAGTCGATGATCGTGACCCGGCGCAGCATCTGCCGGACGATGACCTCGATGTGCTTGTCGTGGATGTCCACGCTCTGCGTGCGGTACACCTTCTGCACCTCACGCACCAGGTGCAGCTGCACCTCGCGCGGACCCATGACCCGCAGCACCTCGTGCGGGTCGGCCGTGCCCTCGAGGAGCAGCTGGCCCACGTGCACGTGGTCGCCGTCCGCCAGCGGCCGCTCCTGACCGTCCACGACGGTCATCGCCAGCCACTGCCGCTTCGACAGCTTCTCGTAGACGATCTCCTCGCCCCCGTCGTCCGGGATGAGGGTGATCTTCCAGAAGCGGTCGCCGTCCTCGATCTGGATCCGGCCGTCGACGTCGGCGATGGGCGCCTTGCCGCGCGGGACCCGGGCCTCGAACAGCTCCTGGACACGGGGCAGACCGGTCGTGATGTCGTCCCCGGCCACACCACCGGTGTGGAAGGTACGCATCGTCAGCTGCGTACCCGGCTCACCGATCGACTGTGCCGCGACGATGCCGACGGCCTCGCCGACGTCCACCAGCTTGCCGGTGGCCATCGAACGGCCGTAGCACATGCCGCAGATGCCGGTGGCCGACGTGCAGGTCAGGGCGCTGCGCACCTTGATCTGCCGGACGCCCGCCGCGACCAGCGCGTCGAGCGCCGGGTCGCCGAGGTCGTCGCCGCGGCGCACCACGAGCTCGCCGTCCGGGCCGTACACGTCCTCAGCGGAGCTGCGGGCGTAGACGCTGGTCCGGATGTAGCGGTGCGGGATGAGCCGGCCGTCGCTGGTCTCCTCGGTGACCGGCATGACGATGCTGCGCTCGGTCCCGCAGTCGACCTCGCGGACGATGACGTCCTGGGAGACGTCGACGAGACGACGGGTCAGGTACCCCGAGTCGGCGGTCCGCAGCGCGGTGTCCGCCAGACCCTTACGGGTGCCGTGCGTGGAGATGAAGTACTCCAGCACCGACAGGCCCTCACGGAAGTTGGCCTTGATCGGACGGGGGATGTACTCGCCCTTCGGGTTGGCCACCAGACCACGCATACCGGCGAGCTGCCGGACCTGGGTCATGTTGCCCGCCGCACCCGACTTCACGATCGTCGGGATCGGGTTGTCCTCGGGGAAGTTCTCCTCCATGGCCCGGGCGACCTCTTCGGACGCCTGGGTCCAGATCTTGACCATCTCGTCGTTGCGCTCCTGGTGGGACAAGGCGCCCCGCTGGTAGCGCTTGTTGACCTGGTCGGCCTTGGCCTCGTAGCCGTCGAGGATCTCCTGCTTGTTCGGCGGGACCACGACGTCGTCGATCGCCAGCGTGACACCGGAGCGGGTGGCCCAGTAGAAGCCGGCGTCCTTGAGCCGGTCGAGCACCTGCGCGACCTCGGTCATGGAGTACCGCTCGGCCAGGTCGTTGATGATCGCGGCCTGACGCTTCTTGGGCAGCGGCTCGTTGACGAACGGGTAGTCCGACGGGAGCAGCTCGTTGAACAGCACCCGGCCGAGCGTCGTCTCCGCCCGCCAGACACCGTCCTCCCCGGCGGTCTGCCCGGCCTCCGGCACCACACCCTGGAGCCGGATCTTGATCGGCGCCTGCAGGTGGAGCACCTTGCGGTCGTAGGCCATGATTGCCTCGGCCGGCGAGGAGAACGACTGTCCCTCACCGGTGGCGCCGGGGCGCTCCCGGGTGAGGTGGAACAGACCGGTCACCATGTCCAGCCGCGGCATCGCGAGCGGACGACCCGACGCCGGCGACAGGATGTTGTTGCTCGAGAGCATCAGCACCCGGGCCTCGGCCTGGGCCTCGGCCGACAGCGGCAGGTGGACCGCCATCTGGTCACCGTCGAAGTCGGCGTTGAACGCCTCGCAGACCAGCGGGTGCAGCTGGATGGCCTTACCCTCCACCAGCTGCGGCTCGAAGGCCTGGATGCCGAGGCGGTGCAGCGTCGGCGCGCGGTTCAGCAGCACGGGGTGCTCGGAGATGACCTCCTCCAGCACGTCCCACACCTGCGAGCGGCCGCGCTCGACCATGCGCTTCGCGGACTTGATGTTCTGCGCGTGGTTGAGGTCGACCAGCCGCTTCATCACGAACGGCTTGAACAGCTCCAGCGCCATCTGCTTGGGCAGACCGCACTGGTGCAGCTTGAGCTGCGGGCCGACCACGATGACCGAACGGCCGGAGTAGTCGACGCGCTTGCCCAGCAGGTTCTGCCGGAACCGGCCCTGCTTGCCCTTGAGCAGATCGGACAGCGACTTGAGCGGCCGGTTGCCCGGGCCCGTCACCGGCCGGCCGCGGCGGCCGTTGTCGAACAGCGCGTCGACGGCCTCCTGCAGCATCCGCTTCTCGTTGTTGACGATGATCTCGGGCGCGCCGAGGTCGATCAGTCGCTTGAGGCGGTTGTTCCGGTTGATGACCCGGCGGTACAGGTCGTTCAGGTCCGACGTGGCGAACCGGCCACCGTCGAGCTGCACCATCGGGCGCAGGTCCGGCGGGATCACCGGGACGCAGTCCAGCACCATGCCCATCGGGCTGTTGCCGGTGGCCTGGAACGCGGCCACCACCTTCAGCCGCTTGAGCGCGCGCAGCTTCTTCTGACCCTTGCCGCTGCGGATGGTCTCCCGCAGGTTCTCGGCCTCGGCGTCGATGTCGAAGTTCTGCAGCAGGGTCTGGATCGCCTCGGCGCCCATGGCACCGGTGAAGTAGTCGCCGTAGCGGTCGTAGAGCTCGCGGTAGAGCCCCTCGTCCGCGATCAGCTGCTGGACGTCCAGCTTGACGAAGGTCGTCCAGATCTCGTCGAGCCGGTCCAGCTCGCGCTGGGCACGGTCACGGAGCTGGCGCATCTCACGCTCGCCACCCTCCTTGACCTTGCGGCGGACGTCGCTCTTGGCGCCCTCCGCCTCCAGCTCGGCGAGGTCGGCCTCGAGCTTCTGGGCCCGGGCCTCCACGTCGGTGTCGCGGCGCTGCTCGACCCGCTTGCGCTCCACGCTCATCTCGTTCTCGAGCGTGGGCAGGTCCTGCTGGCGCAGCTCCTTGTTGACGCTGGTGATGACGTAGGCGGCGAAGTAGATGATCTTCTCGAGATCCTTCGGCGCCAGGTCCAGCAGGTAGCCCAGCCGGCTCGGCACACCCTTGAAGTACCAGATGTGCGTGACCGGGGCGGCCAGCTCGATGTGCCCCATCCGCTCGCGGCGGACCTTGGCACGGGTCACCTCGACGCCGCAGCGCTCACAGATGATGCCCTTGAACCGGACGCGCTTGTACTTGCCGCAGTAGCACTCCCAGTCCCGGGTGGGACCGAAGATCTTCTCGCAGAAGAGACCGTCCTTCTCCGGCTTCAGCGTCCGGTAGTTGATGGTCTCGGGCTTCTTCACCTCGCCGTGGGACCACTGGCGGATGTCCTCGGCGGTCGCCAGGCCGATGCGCAGCTCGTCGAAGAAGTTGACGTCGAGCACGTGTGTCCTCAGTTCCTTCGTAGGTCGACAGGTGGCCTCGGGTCTGGTCAGTTCACGACGTCGTCGACGGTGACGGAGTCGGATCCGGGACGGCTGGACAGGTTGATGCCCAGGTTCGCCGCGGCCCGCTCCAGGTCCTCGTCGTCGGTGTCGCGCATCTCGATGGCCGCACCGTCACTGGACAGCACCTCGACGTTCAGGCACAGCGACTGAAGCTCCTTCAGCAGCACCTTGAACGACTCCGGGATGCCCGGCTCGGGGATGTTCTCCCCCTTGACGATGGCCTCGTAGACCTTGACCCGGCCCACCACGTCGTCCGACTTGATGGTGAGCAGCTCCTGCAGGGTGTAGGCGGCGCCGTAGGCCTGCATGGCCCAGCACTCCATCTCACCGAAGCGCTGGCCACCGAACTGGGCCTTACCACCGAGCGGCTGCTGGGTGATCATCGAGTACGGACCGGTCGAGCGAGCGTGGATCTTGTCGTCCACCAGGTGCGCCAGCTTCAGGATGTACATGTAGCCGACGGCCACCGGGAACGGGTACGGCTCCCCGGAACGCCCGTCGAACAGCTGGGCCTTGCCGTCCGGGCCGACCATGCGCTCGCCGTCGCGGTTGGGCAGCGTCGAGCCGAGCAGCCCGGTGATCTCGTGCTCCTTGGCGCCGTCGAACACCGGCACAGCGGTGTTCGTGCCGGCGGGCACGGAGTAGAGCTCCTCGGGCATCATCGACGCCCAGTCGGGCTTGCCCTCGATCTCCCATCCGGACTTGGCGATCCACCCGAGGTGGGTCTCCAGCACCTGGCCGATGTTCATCCGTCGCGGAACACCGTGGGTGTTCAGGATGATGTCGACCGGGGTGCCGTCCGGCAGGAACGGCATGTCCTCGACGGGCAGGATCTTGCCGATGACACCCTTGTTGCCGTGGCGACCGGCCAGCTTGTCGCCGTCGGAGATCTTGCGCTTCTGGGCCACGTAGACCCGGACCAGCTCGTTGACGCCCGGCGCCAGCTCGTCCTCGTCGTCCCGGCTGAACACCCGGATGCCGATGACCTTGCCGTTCTCGCCGTGCGGCACCTTCAGCGAGGTGTCACGGACCTCGCGCGCCTTCTCGCCGAAGATCGCGCGGAGCAGCCGCTCCTCCGGGGTCAGCTCGGTCTCGCCCTTCGGCGTCACCTTGCCGACCAGGATGTCGCCGGGCTGGACCTCGGCGCCGATCCGGATGATGCCGCGCTCGTCGAGGTCGGCGAGCACCTCCTCGGAGACGTTCGGGATGTCCCGGGTGATCTCCTCGGCGCCGAGCTTGGTGTCCCGGGCGTCGATCTCGTGCTCCTCGATGTGGATCGAGGTGAGGACGTCGTCCTGGACCAGCCGCTGGCTGAGGATGATCGCGTCCTCGTAGTTGTGGCCCTCCCACGGCATGATCGCGACGAGCAGGTTCTTGCCCAGCGCCATCTCGCCGTTCTCGGTGCACGGCCCGTCGGCGAGCACCTGGCCGGCCTCGACCCGCTGACCCTCGTCGACGATGGGCTTCTGGTTGTTGCAGGTGCCCTGGTTCGACCGGCGGAACTTGTTCAGCCGGTAGGTCTGCCGGGTGCCCTCGTCGGCCATCACGGTGATGTAGTCGGCGCACAGCTCCTCGACCACACCGGCCTTGTCGGCCACGAGCACGTCACCGGCGTCGACCGCGGCGCGCAACTCCATGCCGGTACCGACCAGCGGCGCCTCGCTGCGCAGCAGCGGAACGGCCTGACGCTGCATGTTCGCACCCATCAGGGCGCGGTTCGCGTCGTCGTGCTCGAGGAACGGGATCAGCGCCGTCGCGACCGACACCATCTGCCGCGGCGAGACGTCGATGTACTCGACGCCGGCCGGCGAGATGTAGTCGACCTCGCCGCCCTTGCGGCGGACCAGGACGCGCTCTTCCTGGAAGCGGCCGTCGTCGTGCAGCGGCGCGTTGGCCTGCGCGATGACGAACCGGTCCTCCTCGTCCGCGGTCAGGTAGTCGATCTGCTCGGTGACCCGGCCGTTCTCGACCTTGCGGTACGGGGTCTGGATGAAGCCGAACGGGTTCACCTGCGCGAACGTCGACAGCGACCCGATCAGGCCGATGTTCGGACCTTCGGGGGTCTCGATCGGGCACATCCGGCCGTAGTGGCTGGGGTGCACGTCGCGGACCTCGAAGCCGGCCCGCTCCCGGGACAGACCGCCCGGACCCAGCGCGGAGAGCCGGCGCTTGTGCGTCAGGCCCGCGAGCGGGTTGTGCTGGTCCATGAACTGGGAGAGCTGGCTGGTGCCGAAGAACTCCTTGATCGCGGCCACGACGGGCCGGATGTTGATCAGGGTCTGCGGCGTGATCGCCTCGACGTCCTGGGTCGTCATCCGCTCGCGGACGACGCGCTCCATCCGCGACAGGCCCACCCGGACCTGGTTCTGGATCAGCTCGCCGACCGTGCGCAGACGCCGGTTGCCGAAGTGGTCGATGTCGTCGGTCTCGACCGGGATCTCGACCGCGTCGTCGCCCTCGCCCACGGTCATCGTGGTCTCACCGGCGTGCAGCCGGACGAGGTACTCGATGGTGGTGGCGACGTCCTCTTCGGTGAGGGTCCCGACCTCCATGGGGATGCGGAGGCCGAGCTTCTTGTTGGCCTTGTAACGGCCGACCTTCGCGAGGTCGTAGCGCTTGTCCTTGAAGAACAGGTTCTCCAGGAGCGTCTGCGCGCTCTCGCGCGTCGGCGGCTCGCCCGGGCGCAGCTTGCGGTAGATGTCGAGCAGGGCCTCGTCCTGGCCCGCCGTGTGGTCCTTCTCGAGCGTCGCGAGGATCGTCTCGGAGAAGCCGAAACGCTGCTGGATCTGCTCGGTCGTCCAGCCCAGCGCCTTGAGCAGCACGGTGACCGGCTGCCGACGCTTGCGGTCGATGCGGACACCGACGGTGTCGCGCTTGTCGACGTCGAACTCGAGCCAGGCGCCCCGGCTCGGGATGATCTTGACCGAGTAGACGTCCTTCTCGGTCGTCTTGTCGATGCTGTGATCGAAGTAGACGCCCGGGGAGCGCACCAGCTGCGACACGACGACGCGCTCGGTGCCGTTGATGATGAAGGTGCCCTTGTCGGTCATCACCGGGAAGTCACCCATGAACACCGTCTGGCTCTTGATCTCGCCGGTGGTGTTGTTGGTGAACTCCGCGGTGACGAACAGCGGGGCGCCGTACGTCATGTCCTTGTCCCGGCACTCCTCGACGGAGGCCTTGACCTCGTCGAAGCGCGGGTCGGAGAAGGACAGGGACATGGAACCGGAGAAGTCCTCGATCGGAGAAATCTCCGCGAGGATCTCCTCGAGACCGCCGAGCGGGTTCTCCTCGCCGGCGTCGATCCGCCGCTGGAACCACGCCTCGTTGCCGACCAGCCACTCGAAGGACTGGATCTGCAGATCGAGGAGGTCGGGAACCTCGAGCGGCTCGCGGATCTTCGCGAAAGAGACCCGGGTCGGTGCGCCCGGGAAGCTCGGGTTGGCCGAGACGGCGGTCGCGGGGGTCTTGGTGGCGCGGGAGACAGCCAAGATGCGTCCTTCCGAGAACTACGCTCTCGTCTGGCGGGCACCGGCCCCTACGCGCTACCGTTTGGTCGTCTCGCCCGGGCGGGAGGTCCGGGCGGGGGCGATCATCTGGTCGCAGAGGTTGGTGCACGCCGTCTGTTGTCGGGCGCTGGCACCAACCAGGGTCCGTCGACACGAGCCGGACCTCTCCCGGTGGGGAGCTCCCGACAGCGCGCGCACGAAACCTGGCCGGAGGCAGCGCAAAGAGGCAGTCTAGCTGCAAATGCAGCCGCTGTCGAGACGGGTCACCGAGGGAACCATCGAGACCTAAGAGTGACCTGACAGGCGCACCGAGTCAAGACTCTACGCGTCGGTAAGTGGTCCCTTTCGGAGGACGACCGGCCGGTCAGGGCCCTACAGCCTAACGAGTGGGCCGCCAAGCAGCGCCTTCGCCCCCTCCGGCCCGACCGTCCGACCGCTCGCCGGGCCACCTCCCTGACATCCCGACGGTCACCGCGTCTCCGGACGGCCGCTGAATGAGAGGTTCGTCACGCTCCGTGGGCCACCCGTCCCTCGCTTCGCGCACCCGCCCGTTGGGCCGTTCCGGGTGCCGGATCCACCATCCGGGACGCCGCGTCGGGCTCCTTGACACGCCGTGATCGCCGCCACAACGATCACGGGCGACCACGAGGCCGCTCGCAAGGAGGAGACGAGGATGTCTGATGCCCCCGCGATGGGTGAGTTCCTGGGTGCCGACGCGCCCAGCAACTGGGGTAAGTGGGGTCCGGACGACGAGGTCGGGTGCCTGAACTACCTGGACGCGTCGCAGGTGCTGCGCGGGGTGCAGCACA
>NZ_JAAXKZ010000037.1 GCF_012911875.1 Pseudonocardia bannensis
TCACTGACCTCGGGGAGCGCCTGCGGCCCAGGACAGGATCGACATCCACAGTGCCGCGTAGTGCTCCCACTCCACGAACTCCGGCGGGGCCCAGTGCGGGGCGAGGTCGGAGGTGAAGGCCACCGAGCGGCCCCGGCCGTACTCCCCCACCACCAGCAGCGGGTCGTCACCGCTGCGCGCGACCACGGTGGAGCCCTGCTTGGGGAAGGTCCGGTTGTAGCCCAGCAGCATCGGCCACTCGGCCGGCGTGCCGCCCAGCACCGGGTGGGCCGGGTCGCACACGTCGACCTTCAGCCCGTCGGAGATCTCGACCCGGTCGTCGGTGGGCATCAGCTCCACCGGCAGCACGTCGGCCAGCGGGCTCATCCCGTAGCGCGCCTTGCCGTCGATCCCGGTGAACGACAGGTACCCCCCGATCATCACCAGCCCACCGCCACGGCCCACGTAGTCCGCGACCAGACCGAGCTTGTTCGGCGACTTCTCCGAACGCAGGAACGTCTCATCCGGCAACAGGAACGAGTTCGACCCGATGTCGGAGATGACCACGACGTCGAACGCATCCAGCGCCTCCGCCGTCCTGGGGAACAACGAGGAGATCTCATGACCGCGCACGTAGGTCAGCTCGTGACCCGCCGCCCGCACGCAGTCCAGGAAGACCCCCGCGCCCTCCTCGTACTCGGTGTTGTGGAACTGGTCGAAACCCTTCATGTGGATCGTGTGCTTGATCCAGGACTCACCTGCGACCAGGACGCGCAGCGGGGGCGTGCTCAGGGTGTCGGGCACCTGCCCCTCCTCTCGGCTTGGAGTTGACTTAAACGATTCTTGTTGCGGGCTGATGACGTCCGCCTCAGCGGGTCACGCGTCGGCCGGTGGCCGCCTCATAAGCTCACTCCCGAGAGCACGAGCAGCCGCGATTCGGTGTAGTCCTCCATCGCGGCCCGCACTCCTTCGCGTCCGATACCGGACTCCTTGACCCCTCCGTACGGCATCTGCTCGGCCCGGAAGGTCGGGATGTCGCCGACGATGACGCCTCCGACCTCCAGCTCCCGATGTGCGCGGAACGCCGTCTGGATGTCGTGGGTGAAGATCCCGGCCTGCAGGCCGAAGCGCGAGTCGTCCAGTGCCCGCAGGCCCTCGTCCACGCCGTCCACCGCCGCGACGGTGAGCACCGGACCGAACGCCTCGTCCTGGCAGACCTGCGCGTCGGCCGGGGCGTCGACCAGCACGGTGGGAGAGACCAGCGCGTCGGTGACCGTCCCGCCGGTCAGAACCCGGGCCCCGCCCGCGACGGCGGCGGTGACCCACTCCCCGATCCGCTGTGCAGCTGCTCGGTTGATCAACGGCCCGACGGTGGTCGCCGGCGACCAGGGGTCACCCACGACGAGCTGCTCGACCTCCTCCACCAGCACCGGCAGGAACCGTTCGTACACCGTCCTGTCGACGAGGACGCGCTGCACCGAGATGCAGGACTGGCCGCCCTGGGCGTTTGCGCCGGTCGCGATCCGCCGGGCCGCCTGCCGCAGGTCGGCATCCGAACTCCAGTCCGGACAGATCAGCACCCCGGCGTTGCCGCCGAGCTCCAGAGTGACGTGCTTGCGGGGCACCGCGTTCCGGATGGCCCAGCCGACCGGTCCGGACCCGGTGAAGGACACCACGGGCATCCGCGGGTCGGCGACGAGACCGGCAGCGACCTCGTCGTCGACCGTGAGCACCGAGAACGCGCCCGCCGGTAGCCCGCAGTCGGTCAGGATCTCGCCCAGCAACAGGGCGCTGAGCGGCGTCTTCGGCGCGGGTTTGAGCACGATGGGCGCGCCCACCGCCAGGGCGGGCGCGATCTTGTGGGCGGCCAGGTTCACCGGGAAGTTGAAGGGTGTGATGCCCAGGACCGGACCCCGGGGGAACCGGCGCTGCAGGGCCAGGCGCCCGTCTCCGCCCGGCTCGCTGTCCAGTCGCTGGAGCTCACCCGACCACCGCACCGCCTCCTCCGCCCCCCACCGGAAGGTCAGGGCGGCGCGCTGCACCTCGGCTCGCGACCATGTGATCGGCTTGCCGCTCTCCCTGGTGATCGTGGCGGCGACCTCGTCCATGCGCTCGAGCAGACCCGTGGCCGCCTGTCGGAGAGCGTCCGCGCGGCGGTGGGCGGGAACCGCGAGCAGGCTGCCGGCCGCCTCGTGGGCCAGCTGCAGCGCCTGCTCCACGTGCTCGGGGTCGGCGAGGGCGACCTCGGCCACGAGCTCGTCCGTCCAGGGGTCCCGGACCGGCAACGTTGCGGAACCGGACACCGGCTGCCCGGCGATCCAGGCCCCCGCCCGCCGGACGGTCGTGGTGCCGGTCATGGTGCCGCCCACCCGGCGTCACGGGTGCTGGCGAGGGCGGCGAGGGCGGTGGTGTCCTGTGGTCGGCTGAAGCGGACGAAGACGTCGTTCACGGGGCTTCCGATCAAGCGTGGGAGGGGGCGGGACGAGGACTCTGCGGGTGCGCTACGCGCTGCCACCCGGCTTCTCCTCGAGGACCATCGTCTTGTTCTCCAGGTAGGGCAGCAGCCCTGCGACGCCGCCTTCACGGCCGATGCCGGACTGTTTGAACCCGCCGAAGCCGATGCCGAAGTCTGCGCGGTTGTCGTTGTGGCCGACGGTGCCCGCCCGGAGCTGCCGCCCGACCGCCAGCGCCTTGTCCACGTCTCGGGTGAACACCGAGGCGTTGAGGCCGTAGATGGAGTCGTTGGCGATGCGGATGGCATCCTGCTCGTCCTTCGCAGGAATCACCGTCAGCACGGGACCGAAGATCTCCTCCTGCGCGATCCGCCACGAGTTGTCCACGTTCCCGAAGACGGTCGGTTGGACGAACCATCCGCGGTCGAGGCCGGCCGGTCGTCCACCTCCGGCCGCGAGCTTCGCTCCCTCGCTGAGCCCGATCTCGACGTAACCCTCGACGCGTTCCCGCTGCCGTTCCGTGGCCAGCGGACCCATCTGCACGGCCGGATCGAAGGGGTCCCCGACCCTCACCTGCGAGAACGCTTCGGCGAGACCCTCCACCATCTCGTCATGCCGATGGCGGGGCACGATGATCCGGGTCAGGGAGCCGCAGATCTGGCCGGTGAGGAAACACTCCGCCCCGGCCAGGACCCGGGCGGCCTCGGCGATGTCGGCATCGTCCAGGACTACGGCCGCGGACTTGCCGCCGAGCTCGAGCGTGAAACGGCCGACCCGCTCGGTCATGATGCCGGCGATGGCCTTGCCCGCGGCGGTCGATCCGGTGAACGTGATCTTGTCCACCCGAGGGTCTCGGACGAGGGTCTCGGAGACCTCACGATCGGCGGTGACCACGTTCAGCACGCCCGCGGGCAGCCCGACCTGCTCAGCGATCTCGGCCATGATCAGCGCTGCGCCCGGCGCCTCGGGGGAGGCCTTGAGGACCACGGTGCAGCCGGCCAGCAGGGCGGGGGCGAGCTTGTAGGCGATCAGCGTCATCGGCACGTTCCACGGGATGATCGCGCCCACGACGCCGACCGGCTCCCGCACGATCATCCCGTATCCGCCACCGCCGGACGGGGTGGCGGGCTCCTCGAAGGGGAACGACGCCGCGAGCTCGGCGTAGTAGGAGTACGCGCCGGTGACCTCCCCCATCACCGCGCGTGCCGCGCCGGCGAGGATCCCCGACTCTCGCGGCCAGATCTGCGCGACGTCCTCGACGCGGTCCTCGACCGCGGAGCTGATCGCCCGGAGGTACTCGGCGCGCTGCCCGTGCGTCATGCGCGGCCAGGGGCCGTCGTCGAACGCCGCCCGTGCCGCACCGACCGCGGCGGCGATGTCGGCGTTCCGCGCCTCCGCGACGCTGAAGTACACCTGCTCGGTGGCGGAGTCGACGACGTCGATCGTGTCCGAGGACGTCGGGGCGACCCATCGGCCACCGATGTAGAACTCGTCCGGCCGGTGGAGGGGTACAGCCCCGGCGGTCGTGATGTCCACTCGCTATCTCTTTCCTTCTCCGTCGGTGCCCGTCGTGGACGCCGTCAGGTGCGGGGTACGGGTCAGGATCCGGACTCGGTCGGGGGGACGTAGAACGACACCTTGCGGATGGTCTCGATCGTCCGCCAGGTGTCCGTGTCCCCGGCGAACAGGCGGACGACGTCGCCCGGCCCGATCATGATCGTCTCTCCGGTGCGGTGGAAGGTGACCTCCGCCTTACCCTCGAGCACCACAAAGATCTCGTCGGCCGTGACGCCCTCGTACTCCCCGACCTCGGCTCCCCAGACGTCCACGGCAGTGTCCGCGGTGAGGCCGCCCAGGTTGCGGGCGCCGGTGCGCAATGTCGGCGTCTTCGGCTTCCAGTCGAGCTCGGCCGAGAAGGCGTTTCCCAGAAGCTGGCTCACAGTTCTCCTCACAGATGTACAGGCTCTCGTTCCGAGAGGTCAGTGGTCGGCGTGCGCGCCGCGGGCCGCCGTGAACAGGCGCCGGGGGTTGGCGGTGAGCAGGCTCGCGGTCACCTCGCCCGGGACGCCGTGGCGTTCCAGCCGGGGCAGGAAGTAACGAGGCACGTAGCCGAAGCCGTTGCCGCCGTTGCGGGTCCACATCGCCTTCGACGCCATGTCGTGGCTGAGCAGGAGCCGCTCGGCATAGCCCGCTCGGACCAGGGCGGCGACGGCGGCCGCGGTCTGCTCCGGCGCCGGACACTGCCCCTCGCCCGGGTAGAAGAACGGCATGCCGATCATGTCGAACTCCAGCCAGACGCCGCGCTCAGCGACCGCCCGCTGGTAGTCCCGGTCCTCCCCGGAGGGGTCCATGTGGCACAGGACGACGGACTCGGGGCGGGCCCCCTCCTCCTCGAGCACGATGTCGAGGACTTCGTGGGCGCGCCGCTGCCAGCCCGGCAGGTGGACGAACAGCGGGACGCCGAGCTCCCGCTGGGCGCGGGCGGCCGCACGCAGGTGCGTCCGTTCGGCCTCGGTGAACTGCGGGGAGACCCCGATCTCGCCGATGATCCCGGGCCGGATGCCCGTGTCCCCGACACCGTCCGCGAACTCGGCGAGGATCTCCGCCACCAGGTCGTCCACGGTGGTCTCGGCGCGGCGGGCGGAATGGAAGATGTGCACGTACCAGCCAGAGCCCATGACGACGTTGAGCCCGGTCCGGTCTGCGATGTCCCGGAGCGCGGCGGGGGAACGACCCACGTCCCCGTTCGTGCAGTCGACGACGGTGCGGCCCCCCGCCTCGACGAAGTTCGCCAGCTCCGCGACCGTGGCGTCCGGGTCGTCCTGCCGGGTGTTGTCCAGGCAGCAGCGGGGGTCCTCCCGCAGCAGCCACTGCATCGACGGGCCCACCGGGGCGTGGAACACCGCGCGCTCCGCCGGGTCCTCGGGTTCGGCGCGGCGGCGACCGGACCAGTCGCTGAGCAGGTGCTCGTGGGTGAGCGTCATCCCGAGGGCGTCCACCGGAACCGGGCCGCGCACAGTAGTGACCAGCACGGTCGGGTCATCCATCGGGTCAACCTCTTCGTTCGCATGGGGTCCCGGTGCCCCCGCCCGGGAAGGTGCGGGCGGGGGCACCGGGTGGACGATGTCAGGCCGAGACGGCCATCTCCGAGGAGACGGTGCGCATCTGACCGACGTGGTCGATGTAGTAGGACTCGGGGACCTCCTTCTCGCTGTTCGCGATCAGCTCGGTGAAGTCCCACTTCTTGAGCAGCTTGCCGTTACGGAAGACCGGCTGCAGCACGTTCTCCGACTCGGGGATCGAGCCCTTCAGCACCGTCGTGTACTCGCCGTTCTCGTGCTTGAGCGCGAGCCGGCCCTTCTTCGACACCTTGAACGAGGCGCCCGTCGGCGACTTGGCGATGTCCCGCCACTCGCCGTCGACGCAGACCGCGGACGCCTTCTGGCCGAAGTTCATCGTGTCGCGGTTCCAGTGCTGCAGCAACCCGCCGCCCATGCCGAACACGGCGTTCTCGGCGGAGAACCCGCGGCGCTCGAGCTCCATGTAGACCTGCGGCAGCGAGTGGTAGTTCACCCCGTCGCCCTGCACCACCCGGACGAACGGGGGCAGCACCTTGAAGCCCTTGGAGTTCACGGTGTAGCCGAAGATGTCCATCAGCCAGCCGGTGGTGTCGGCGGTGACCTGGACGATGTCGCCCGAGTCGGGACGGATCCCGACGAGGCCCGGGAAGTTCTGGATCTGCTCCTTGAGCTCGCCGCCGATGATGTTCTTGACGCAGTTCTCGTGGTCGTAGGTGTCGGTGAGCAGCAGCGCGCAGCCCTCGGGAGCCATGGTCTCCAGCATGTTGCGCATCGCCGCGGCCTCGCCGTCGCGGCCCCAGGCGCAGAACCCGGCGTGCTCGGAGTTCGGGCCGGAGTTCGAGACCTTTCCCGCGTTGTAGAAGCGCTTCGCGGCAAGGATGCCCGGCACCGTGTCGGACTGGTCGAAGTTGACCAGGTGCGCCAGACCGCCCAGTGCGGCGGACTGCTGGGAGCTGACGCCGCGGGCGCCGTAGTCGTGCAGCATGTTCCGCAGCCCGGCCGACGAGTCGGCGGTGCGGTCCAGCGCCTCCTTGATGACCATCTTGGACAGCCAGCTGACCGTACCGATGGTGCACGGGTACCAGACCGCGCGCAGCAGCGCGGTCTCGAAGAAGCTGGTGGCCCAGTAGTACTTCGGGTCGGTGTTGATCACCTGGACGAGCACGTTCCGTGCCGGGAGCACGGTGCCCTCGGGGACCGCCTCGATCTCGACGGGCAGGTAGCCGCCGTGGTCGTTGAGGATGCCCATCCAGTTCTCGCGGTTGAAGTGCATGCCCTGCTCGCGTGCCACGAACTCGGCCTCGTCGATGTCCTCGAGCGTGATCGGCTTCATCAGCCTCTCGCGCAGGTAGACCTGGAGACCGACGAACATCGTCACCGGGAACAGCCCGCCGCGGGACTCGATGTAGCTGGACACGTACTCCGTGCCCTTCGGGTACAGCGGGTAGTGGCAGTGCTTGTAGTTGTCTACGTCGAGGATCAGGTTGTCGAGATAGCCCATCGATCCGCCTTCGTGAGAGTCGTTTCTACTGGAGGACTTCGTGCGCGTTTTTGGGCCGGTTTCGCACCGGCCGGCCGTGAGCGTCGCTCAGATCGGACGCCCCGTTCACACCCCGGAGAGCCTGGCTCACCGAGCCCGTCGAAGCTAGGGGTCGCAACCGGAGTAACACGATCGTAACGTTTCCACTCTGGCCGCATATAGCTGACCTGGGGCGATTCCGGCACGCCGCGACACCGGACGGCCTTTCGGGTAACCCGGCGACCGCCCGTCGCGCGGTGCTGTCGGACCTACCCGCGACCAGCACTGGCCGGGGACCCGGGCCGCCGAGCCACCCACCAGCCACGCGACGACCGAGAGGGTGGGATGGACTCGATTCTTCAGTGGGCACAGCTCGCCCCGTCCAGGACGCGCGGACTCGTTGGGCGAGTACTCCAGCACCTGGACGGCGTCCGGCACCCGGTTGCGCGCGCCGGCGTGACCGGTCCGGAGTCGTTGAGCGCACAGGACACCGTGCTCGCCGACACCCGGGGCATGCTGGGCCACGTCCTTCATAGTCGGCGGCTCGCGCCTGCGGTCGGACTGCGTCACGTCGCGCTGCCTCCGACCCGTTTCACCGAGGCCTGCACGCGTGCCGCTCAGGACGGTATCGAGGTCTACAGGACGGCGTAGTGCGACCACCCGACGAACTCCGGCAGCGCCCGCTGCGGAGCGAGGGCGGAGGGCGAAGGAGGCTACGCGATCGACGTCCGCGGTGGTCGCCGAGTGCGACCGTCCCGATCGGCTTCGCGGTCGACGGGTCGAGCACGTCCAGGGGGCCGAGCTCAACGGCGCGATCCACTCGCCAGCGGGGCGAAGAAACGATCCGACTTCACCTTTACCTCCCTTCCACCGCCGAAAACTGCACTCAAGGCGACCATGAAGCGGGTGTACGGCTTCTGTCGGCCAGGCATTGATTAGAAACGATTCTAAGATTCTGGGTACCGTAGGTTACCCCGCCCTGACAGGTCAAGCAACGGGCACGGGCAAATCCTTCGTCCGGGAGTCGCGCCCGCGCGGAGAGAGGAACCTCGATGACAGCGACCCGGACGAAGCGGACGCCCCGATCAAAGCCGTGCCTCGACGCGGCCTCAACCACCTTGTGTGCCACAGCCCGGCCCCATTGCCGACGCGCACAACCGCCGAGCGCGATGTCGGACCCAGCCCGCTGGGGCGGGAGGCGGTGCTGTCGTTCCGCGCACGACGAGCTGCGGACCGAGGGCTGTGTCGTTGGGTTCGCGCTCGGCGAGGTTGAGCCGCTCGAGCGGCACCCGATACCGCAACAGCGGTGTGATCAGTCCGGTGGTCGTTCGACGCGGCGCCGGTCATGGCTGTCGCGGGCCTGCTGCTGGCGTTCGCGTCGCCAGGTCGACGGTGCATGACGTGGTCGACGCGGGCTTGCGGGGCGAGGACGAGCGCGGCGAGGAGGCGGCGGGTCTCGTTGCCGACAGCGGGATCAGCCGACGATGGCCGCTCGTGGGCCCCCCTTTTCGCCTCGCGTCCGTGTTCGGTGGCGCGGGTGACGGCGAGGCGCGCGGTGCACGCCGACGGCACGGGCGGCTTCGCCGGCGCCTGTCCGTGGATCGTCACGACGACCGGGGTGGGTCAACCACTTCTACGTCTACGCCGCCGGCGCAGACTTCGGCACGTTCTTCGTCAAGTTCTGCTCCTACTTCCCCTACAACGCCAGGCGGCCTTCCCCTACAACGCCAGGCGGCGAAGGCGGGCCTGGGGTTCACCGCCCTGCACAACGGCTTCGCCCCCTGCGCCGACGCGGAGGCGGTGCAAGCGATCTGCGATCGGCTCGGGGCCAAGCAGATCGACACGCTGCTGCGCACGTGGCCGGCGCGCCTGCCGCACCCGTTCACCGGCGCGCACCGGGCTGCCGGCCACCGCTATGACCTTCCGGTGCTGCAGGCGGAGTTCTCCCTGACCCAGGTACTGGATCGGCCCATCTGTGGCCGGGTGTTCCTCGAGCAGGTCATCCGGGACAGCCTCAACGTCGGACGCCCCGACCAGGTCGGCCCGGTCTTCGACCGGCGCATCCACCGCGGCCGCCGCCAGCACACCCCGGGCCGGTTCCGCACTCACGTGCGGCCCCTCCGCCCACCGGCGCCAGCTCGGCGTCCAACGGCTCAGCCATAACCCGATCCGCGCCGCCGAGGCCTTCACCGCCGTCCACCAGCCGATCCGCACCCGCGACGGGCACCGCATCGCCGGACTGCGCCTGAGTGATCACCGCTCGCCGAGCTGCTCGGCCTCGCCCCCACCGGGCCATCGGCCGGGCAGGTCGGCTACGACCTGCGCCGACTTCGCACCCACGGCCTCATCGCGGGCCCCGGCAGCCACCGCTACCGGGTCACCGACACCGGGCCGGCCCACGCCGAACTGATCACCGACATCCACACCCGCCTCCCCGAGCCCGGGCCGGTCCAGCTCACCGACCCGACCCCGACCCACCCGCACCCAGCGCCCTGCGCGCCGCCGCCCGCAGCTACCAGCACGCCTCGACCACTTCACCCAGCAGGCCCGCTTCGCCGCATGACACCCAGACCTTGACTCGATCACGCCGACTTCGTCGGTCCTGGCCGAGCTAGGCGCCACACTCGGTTAGCGCGAGTCCGCACGTATGGATCGATGACTCGTCCTCCGCCCGCTCATGGCGCAATAATGAGGGCTCACTGTTTCAGGCAGTCGTCGAGAATTCGGTGAAATCGCTCACTGTCGGCATGAACAGCGAAACGTGCGTTACCCACCGTTCCGCTGCCCTCGTGCAGGTAATCAATGGTTGTCCGACCGTAATTCTGGGGGCTCACCGTTTCGACGTCGACTATGACCTCCGTCAGCTCGAGAACGGCCGGGTCAATAGCGTAAGCAACGCAGAGCGCGTCGTGGAGAGGGGCAGAAAGAAGAGCCCCTATACCGTAAGGTTCGGTTACCTGGTAGCTGTGGATGTAGTACTCCGTGACAGCCGAGACGAGTTGAGCGGCGCTGGTCTGAAGCTCTTGGTAGCGCCGCAGGTCGTCACGACTCACGAGCACCTCGTGCGTAGCGTCGAGAGGCGCGACGGTGAGGCGCTCGATGCCGGCTCTAAAGACGACATCGGCCGCCACGGGGTCGGCGTGGATGTTGAACTCCGCTGCCGGTGTCCGGTTTCCGGACTTCTTCCATGCGCCGCCCATGAGGATGACCTCGTCGACCGAGTCGAGGATGTCGGGTGCCACCGTCAACGCGGCTGCGAGGTTGGTCAGCGGGGCGACCTGGATCAGGGTGATCGGATCAGTCGCGCGGCGCAACGTTTCGATCAGCCATTCCACGCCACGCCAGCTGTGTGGTGTGAGCCCCGCCACCCCGACCGGCAGCGTGTCCTGGTGGAACATTCCTTCCGCCGGGTTGGGTGCGGACGGGTAAGGACTCGGTGCGAAGCGGCGGGCCAGGCCGGCGTGGACCTCGACCTCGCTCTTGCCGATCGCGTGCAGGACACGCAGCGTGTTGTCGGTGGCTTGATCCAGCGTCAGGTTCCCGACCACCGTCGTGCACCCGACCAGTTCGATATCCGGGTGCAGGGCGGCCATCGTGAGCGCGACTGCGTCGTCGTTGCCGGTATCGACGTCCAGGATCACTCGCCGGGGCATCTGCTGTCCGCCTCTCGCATCGGGGCCGACCAGGCCGGGGGCGCCGGCCGGCGCTCGCAGCGGGATGACCACGTCATGAGCCCGACTCTGACCAGATGGACACCTTCCGAAGCCGCTCGATGGTCCGCCACGTATTACGCTGGCCCTTATTGAGGCGGACGACGTCGCCGGGCCCGATCTGGATCGTTTCCTTTGTGTCGTCGAACGTGACCTCGGCACGTCCTTCCAGGACCACGAAGACCTCGTCGTCGGTCACGCCCCTGATGAGTCCTGGCTCCGCCTCCCACACGCCGATCTCCGCCCCCTCGACAGTGCCGATATGGTAAGTACCGGTCGGCACCGTGACGCTGGGGTCCTCCAGTGATTCGTACCCTTCAGGCTGGAGCTGGTAGCGGAACACGTTTCCGAGATGCTGCGTCATTCTATGTACTTCCTTTCGCGGTATTCGCACTTCTTTGGTGCAGTCCCGAACGCCCATCCGGGGCCGGGACCACCGACCCAGGCTCATGGCTCATCGCGGGTGGCTTCGCCCAGTTCTGCTACGGGCTGACCGATGCGTCGGTCGAGGCTTCCCCGGAGCGCAGGGCGCCGCGCTTGATCTTGCCGGTCGCGGTCTCCGGGACGTCGTCGAGGATGTGGCTCCGCCGGGGGTACTCGTACGCCGCGAGTCGCCCTCGTGCGACGCCTTGTCGCTCACTTGTGGACATCGACGACGACACGCCCGTGTACCCGGCCTGCCACGACATCCTGCGACACGCTCGCCGCGTCCTCGAGCCCCACGACCGAAGTGATCGAGTCGAGCAGCTCGTGGTCCACGTTCGCCAGCCGGTCCCATGCTCGCCGCCGTCGGTACTCGGAGGCGTAGACGGAGTCGATACCGACCAACGAGATCCCTCGCAGGATGAACGGCAGCACCGTCGACGGGAGATCGATCCCTTGTGCGAGACCGACCGCGGCGACCACGCCTCCGTAGCGGGTGGCGGCCAGAGCCGAGGCGAGGGTCGTACTGCCGACGGAGTCGAGCACCGCGCTCCAAGTGGGAGTCGCCAACCCGTCGCCGGCCTCGGCCGGCAGTCGGCCGATGATCTCGCGCGCCCCCAGCCGGAGCAGCGAATCCCGCAGCTGGTCTGCCCGTCCGGTGGAGGCCACGACATCGAAGCCGGCCTGGGCCAGCACGGCGATGGCGATCGTTCCGACACCGCCACCCGCGCCGGTGACCAGAACCGGCCCGTTCGAGGGCCTCACACCAGCCTCGAGGATCGCCTCGACGGCCAGCCCGGCGGTGTACCCCGCAGTCCCGATCGCGGCGGCGCGCCGCTGATCGAGCCGCGAAGGTAGTGCCCGCAGGAAGGCCCCCGGAACGCGTGTCCGCTGCGTCAGCCCCCCGTCACGATCGGTCCCGAGACCGAAGCCATTCGCGACCACCTCATCGCCGACCGCGAACAGCGGATTCGAAGAATGGGTCACCGTTCCCACGAAGTCGATACCGGGAACGATGGGAAGGTGCTGCGGGATAGGCGAGCCCGCCTCCATCACCTTTCCATCCTTGAAATTGAGATCCGAGTAGGAGACGTCGACCTCGACATCACCCCAGGGCAGGTCGTCGTCGGTCAGCTTGTCGACCGAGACCCGGGTCGAGTCGCCGACCGGATGGATCCGTACCGCTAGGAACTCGCGCCCATCACTGCTGCTCACTTCTTATCCAGATCACCGAACGCACTCGCGTCGACCAGTCGCCGCCTCATCGACTGCACCAATGGGCCCTCCGCCTCGCTCGCGCGAAACACGGCGATCCACTCCGGGTCACGGATGAACTCGCCCCACTTGCGCTCCATGTCTGCGGCATCTGCGAACCGGAGCGTGTAGACGACCTCGTTGAACGAGTGATCGCCCACCGAGGTGACGCCGATCTGAACGAGGTCCATCTGGTGTTTGTCGAACAGGCGGAATGTGTGCTCCTTGAATCTCGTGATGAGCGCCTCAAGGCGGCCGGGCGTGGCGACGTACTCTCGGACCTCGTACAGCATTCTCTATCCTTCTCTATCGATTGCACTGTGATTCGACCGCCACCGGAACTCGCACCGGCACGTGCGGCAGCGACCGCCGCGTTCGTTCCCGTGCCACCGCCGTAGCGCTCCGCGCCGGCGCCGACGACGGCTCTGTCCCGGCCCGGGAAGTTCGTCGGTCGAGACGACGACGTCGACATTGACCGCGCCGACGACGAGCACCCGGGCAGTCATGTTCCCTCCGCCGGAGGGCACACCGATTCGCGCAGCTGCACGGTCGCCGGCAGCACACCGAGTGCTTCGGACTCGTCGTTCTCGAGCAGATCGAACAGTGCCGACGCCGCGCGGGACCCCATCTCGTGCGCGGGCTGGCGAACGGTGGTCAGCCTGGGCGTGAGCAGCGCGGAGACGGGGAGATCGTCGAACCCGACGATGCTCACGTCCTCGGGGACCCGCAGACCGACTCGTCTGCAGTACTCCATGGCGCCGATCGCCATGAGGTCGTTCGTGCAGAGCAGTACCGTCGGCCGTGGGCGGGACGCCAGCGCTTTCGCCGCAAGTTTCTCGCCCGTGGCCTGTCGGTAGTCGCCGGGGAAGACCGGCACCGAATCTGGGTCGAGTCCTGCTCCCGCAAACGCCTCTCGGTAGCCCGCGAGCCGCTGCTGGGACGTCCAGAGCGACGGTGGACCGCCAATCACGGCCACCCGCCGGTGCCCCTGCTCCAGGGCGTGCGCGGCAACCTCGCGAGCTCCCTTCCGGGAGTCGCAGACCACCGCAGGCAGATCCATACCGGAGAGCTGCTCATCGACCAGCACGACGGGGCCGGAGCGAGCCAGCCGGTAGAGCGACGCCGGCATCGACCCGGTCCCCGACAAGTAGACGACGCCGTCGATCCGCTGGCTCCGCAGGAGCTCCGCCTGCTTCTCCTCGGGCTGTTGCGTCGCATCGGGCACGACCAGCACGACGAGTACGTTGCGCTCTGACGCCACCTTCTGTACGCCTTCGGCGACCATCGCGAAGAACGGATTGGTCAGCTCCGGCACCACCATCCCGATCGTCGAGGTGCTGCGCAGCTTGAGGTTGCGGGCGGACTCGTTCGGCGTGTACTCCAGGACTCGAACCGCATCGAGCACCCGACTGCGCCGCTCGGGCGCAACTGGACCCGAGTCGTTGAGCACGTAGCTGACCGTGCTCACCGACACACCCGCATGCTGGGCGACATCCTTCATGGTGGGCCGCTTACGCGCACGGTCGGACCGCGTCATGACCACGCCCTCCGGCACCATGTCACGTGCGCGCACTCATACGAATCGGCCCTTTGGGTAGGGGGGACGGGTTCGACTGTGGCGATCTCTCGAGGCTTCCCAGCTGATCATTATGTCCGACTCCGGCGGGTTGCCGTGTCGCCGGGCGGCCGGGCCGGGCTCGACTCCCGGGTTCGTGGTCCTCCCCGACCGGCCCGTGTCGACCCAGCACCTGCCCTATGGCCTGCGGCCTCGATCAGTGAGTATCGAACGCCGGGGCCAGCCGGCGGGCCTGCGCTACTCATCAGCCACTCTGCCTTTCTCTGGCTCTCCACAGGCAACCATAAACGATTCTGTCCGGTGTGGAGACGGCCGGCTGAGTGATCCTGGTCAGGGGGTGTCGACGCAAGTGAGCGACAGCAGGCGACGGCCGATCGAATATGCCTCTCTCAGGTCGGTGCCGACGTAGTTTGCCGACGCCAGCTGGGCGACGGCCGGGCTCGGGTTCACCCCGACGGCGCGCGGCAGCCAGGCGAACAGGTCGAGATCCGACGACGAGTCGCCGTAGGCGACACACGCCTGCGCCGTCAGGTGATGTCGGGTCAGAGCATCCTGGGTGATCTTGACCTTCGCCTCCGGTGACAGGGTGGCCCCATCCGGCAGCGGCCGGCCGACCTCGACATCCGAGCCGTAGGTCTCATGTGCGCCCCAACGCTGCAGCCTGCGGGCAAAGAAGGCCGGGGACTGCGTGATGACGATCGCGATCTCACCTCGGGCGCGGATATCGGTGAACACGTCGGCGACGCCTGTCATCCAGCAGGCGCCCTCGAACGCAGCGTCGAGATCAGCTTCGGTCGCCTCGGCGCAAATATCGAGCAGAATCTCCCAGAATGCTCGGTCCGAGATGGAGCCGGCGAGCCACCGAGACTCGATGTCCTGACCGACGGTGAGCTTCCCGAAGTGTCGGGCTAGCTCGATCGTTGCGGCACCTCGGAGGAGGGTTCCGTCCATGTCGAAGACATGCAGACGTCGACCATGGTCCGACATGTCGGCACCTGGGCTCTGCGGCATGAGCTCTCTTTTCAGGGAAGGCCACACGGGACGATGCCCGCGGGACGCGTACAAGGGTTATCGGGCCAGGCGTCACTCGGTAGGGACGAATCACCGAACGTCGGGGCCGTGGGAACGAAGACCCTTCCGGATCAGGACAACGTCTCGAGGGGGACGACACCCGGCGCCGGGAAGGCGCGATCCAGGACCTCGAGTTCCTCGTCGGTGAGCTCGAGGTCCAGTGCTGCCGCGTTCTCCTTGACATGGGCGAGCCGGACGGCCTTCGGAACGGCGACGACGCCCCCGCTACGGATCGACCAGGCCAGCGCGACCTGCGCCGAGGTGGCTCCACGCTCCGCCGCCACGCGGCGGAGGTCGGGATGATCGAGCAACGCGCCCTTCTCGATGGGCGAGTAGGCCATGATCGCGGCGCCCACGCGCTCACACCAGGGGAACAGATTCGCCTCCGGACCGCGACGGGTGAGGTTGTAGAGGATCTGATTGCAGGCGGGGACGGCGCCCTCCGGCAAGTCCTCCAGGTCGTGCAGGTCGAAGTTGCTGACCCCCCAGGCCCGGATCGAACCCTCCTCGCGCAGCTTCTCGAGCCCGGCCACCGTTTCCACGAGGGGAACCTCCCGGCGCCAGTGCAGCAGGTAGAGATCCAGCCGATCGGTCCCCAGGCGCGTGAGGCTCGCATGGCATGCGGCGACCGTGCCCTCGGTGGTCGCATTCTGCGGGAGCACCTTGCTGACCAGAAAGACCTCGTCGCGACGGCCGCGCACCGCCTGACCGACGACCTCTTCTGCGGCCCCGTCGGCGTAGAGCTCGGCCGTGTCGATCACGGTCATCCCGAGGTCGATACCGGTCCGCAAGGCGGTGATCTCAGCCGAGCGGTCCGCACCCATACGCCAGGTGCCCTGGCCGATCGGTGGAACATCCGCTCCGGCCAGCCGAACTGTATTCAGGGTCATATCAGACGGTCCAATATCGTAGCTTCCTTAACCGAGAACATCGCAACCACGACAACGTCCTCCGCGGGTCTTCGTCCGAATGGGAGTCGGAGGTCGCTCGCAGCTCTACCGACCCGGCCATCCCCGGGCACGCCCCGGCGCGCGGGACCGTGATGGAGCGGTCGGCCGCGCACCTGGTGGGCGGGCTGGGTCGCACGGGGGCGGGACCGACCCAGGGGAGCACGGGTCGGTCCCGCAGGGGCCGGCCTCAGTGCACGCCGGCGACCCCCTGTACGACGCCCGAGTAGTAGCTCTCCGGAGTCGGCCGCTCGCTCCGCTCGATGAGCTCGGTGAAGTCCCACTCGCGCAGAATCTTGCCGTCGCGGAAGACCGGCACGAGCTGGTTCTCCTCCGCCGGGATGGAGTCGCGGCGGACGGTGGAGTACGTGCCGTCGGCGTAGCGGAGGGCGAGCCGGCCCCCCTTCGACCGCTTCATCGCGCTGCCGGTCGGGGCCTTCACGGTCTCTCGCCACTCGCCGTTGATGCGCATAGCGCTGGCCTTGAACCCGAAGTTGAGCGTGTCCCGGTTGACCTGCTGCAGCAGGCCGCCACCCATCCCGCAGAGCACGTTGTCCGCGGCCAGGCCCCGCGCCTCCAGTTCGGCGTAGAGCGCGGCGTAGGTGTCGAGGGTGAGCCCGTCGCCCTGGATCACCCGGATGTTCGGGGGCAGGACCTTGAACCCCTTGCCGTTGGTCTCGTACCCGAAGCTGTCCATCAGCGACTCGACGGTGTCGACCGGCACCTTGACCGTATGGCCCGAGTCGCACCGCACCGCGACGAGGCCCTGGAACTGGCTGATCTCGTCGTGCATCTCCTTGCCGAGGATCTCCTTGACCGCCCGGTCGTGGTCGAACGTGTCGACCAGAAGGCCGGCCACGACGACCCCGGGGAACTTCAGAAGCCTGCGGAACGTGTCCGCCTCGCCGTCCCGGCCGGCGGCCGCCACGTTGGCATGCTCCTGGAAGACGGCGCTGCCGTTCGGGGCTGCCGCGTTGTACCACTGCCGGGCGGCGATGTACGCGGGAACCGTGTCGGTCTGGTCGAAGTTGACCAGGTGCGCCATTCCGCCGAGACCGGCCGACTCCAGCGAGCTGACGCCGCGGTTGCCGTAGTCGTGCAGGTACATGCGGATTGCCTCGGGGTGATCGGAGGTGCGCTCCAGGAACCCCTTCACCAGCTGCTTGGCCGTCCAGCTCAGGGTGCCGACGGTGGTCGGGTACCAGACGGCCCGGAGCAGGGCGGTCTCGACGAAGCTGGTGATCCACGGATAACGCGGATCGGTGTTGATCAGCTGCACCAGGACGTTGCCGGTCGGGACAACGGTGCCCTCCGGGACCGCCTCGATCTCGATCGGGAGGTAGCCGTCGTGGTCGTTGACCAGGTCGACCCAGATCTGTCGGTTGAACGGAATGCCCATCGGCCGGTGCACGGCCTCGGCCTCGTTGATGTCGTCGATGGTGATCTGCCGAGTGAGGTACTCGCGCAGGAAGGCCTGGAGCCCGACGAACAGTGTCGCGGGGAAGCGGCCGCCACGTGATTCGACGTAGCTGGAGACGTACTCGGTGCCGTCGGGGTACATCCCGTAGTGGGCGTTCTTGTAACTATCGACGTTCACGATGATGTTGCGCCACAGGGACGATTCGCCCATGTCAACTCTCCTGATCGTATGCCTGCAGGTAGGGGGCCTGGTCAGCGGCGAACCGGACCAAGCCGAGGACTGTGCTCGTTGACTCACCCCGCCCGCGCCGCCTCCGGTGGTCATGAAGCGGATGGTGGTAAGCCGCTCAACTGGTGGTAAGCGGCCCACCCCTGTGGTCGTCGGGGCCATGGAGGCGGTCGCTCGATCCGAGCAGGCCGGCCTCGATGAAGGAATCAGGTTCCGTTCACCACGTGGTCAGGGAAGCGAAGGCGTTCCTGGATCGGAGGCTGAGGCAGCTCACGCACATCTCAACCATCGACGCGCTCGGAGATGATCCGGTACCAACGCCGCGCCGCTACCGCACCCGCACTGAAGTAGTACTCGAGGTGCGGGTGACCGACGTGGAAGTACTTTTCAGCCACCAGATCCGGGAGCTGCTCGACGAGCTCCGGATCGTCAACCTGATGGGCTGTCCCTTCGAGCTGGACCGCACGCACGTTGGAAATCTCGTCCCTTCGTCGATCACCGCGGACACCCGGCCACCCGCATCGATGACCTCCATGTGGCGGGCGTCAGGGGTCGTGCTCCGTCCCGGATCACCAAGGGTCGGCTCGAGAGGCACGTAGACGGTCTCGTCTACGACGAACAACGCCGGCGAGACATTGATCGCCCCGTTTGGAAGGGCAGACGCGAGCCCAAGCCGCAGAGCCCTTCCACGAAGGGCCGGCGCTTGACGCCTTCGAGGGGAGCAAGCTCCCCGAGGGAGGTAGCCATGTGGTCGTCCTCTCCGTCCAGGGCAGCGAGTGCTGGCACGCCGAATGACATGTCGCCGTCTGACCCAGACGGCGGACGCCGTCCGCATGTCGATCTCCACTGCGCCCCGGGCTTGAACAGCCGAGTGCTCGCCGACCGCGGTCTAGAGCGAGTGGTCGAGGCGATGTCGCGTTCTGTGGTCCCGTCCCGAAGCCGCCCGGCAAGCGAGCGGCGGGAATCGTTTCTACTCCTCGGACACAGATTTACCTCCGTAGCGTCGGGCACTGCGGGGTGACGATAGCGACGTAGGCTGCATCACAGCAAGACTCAGAACGTTTCCATCGTGTTAGATGCCGAACCTATAGCCCTCCCCCACCACCGGAGACGCCGTGATCGACAGCTCAGTCCTGAACCGGTCGGGCGCCGGCGGCGGGCGTCTGACGAGCACACAGCTCGGCGTTGCCAGCCGCGGGCTGTGGGTTCGCGAACCCCGGCCGTGCGCCGCGGCCGAACCGCGCGTAGCCCTAGCTGCAGGTGTTCACATGCGCAGACCTGGAGGTTGACGGCACGGTCAGGCGGACGCAGGCCGCCGCGGGACGGTAGTGGGCAACGGCCGCACCGCCCAGGCGTCAGCGACACGTACGGCACAAGCTCCCCCGGATCGACGATGGCGCGGCATCCAGTCCGGGCCGGCGCCCGGCCCGATCCCGACACAAAGGAGAACCCAGATGGCTTCAGCGGTAGCCGGCCAGGCCGTGCAGGTGAACACGGTTCGAGGCCCCGTATCGGTTGACGCGCTGGGTATGACCTTGACCCACGAGCACCTCATCTTCGACTTCACGAAGCGGTTCACGCCGCCCGAGGGCGCCGCTGAACGCAAGCTGTATGGCACCCCCGTGGGTCCGTCGATGAACTGGCTACTTGCCGACCGTCCGTTCTGCTGCTTCGACAACGGGTGCCAGGACGACCCGCTCGCCACAGCCGCCGAACTCGGGAACTTCAGCGAGGCAGGCGGACGGACAGTCATTGATTGCACAAACGGAGACTTCGGGCGGGACCCTTTAGCGCTCAGAGAGATCTCCGACAGGTCAGGAATCAACGTCGTGATGGGCTCCGGCTGGTATGTCCACGGGTTTCACGACAGCAGGACCGCCTCCGCCAGCGCCGACCAGCTCACCGAGGAGCTCCTGGCCGAGTTCACCGACGGCGTCGGCGACACGGGACTTGCGCCCGGAGTCATCGGGGAGATCGGGGTCTCGCCTGACTTCACTGACGCGGAGAAGCTCCGGCTGCGCGCTGCATCTCGTGCCCAACGCCAGCTCGGAGTTCCGCTCATGATCCACCTGCCGGGCTGGCAACGTCGAGCCTTCGAGGTACTCGACATCGTGCTGGGCGAGGAGGGAGTTACCCCTGCGGCGGTCGTCATGTGCCACATGGATCCGTCTGGCCATGACGTGGAGTACCAGCGCGCCGTTGCCGATCATGGCGTCTGGCTCGAGTTCGACATGATCGGGATGCCGTTCTATTACCCTGGGGAAGGTCAGTCTCCCGCCCCTGAACAGACCGCAGCCGCGGTCGCCGGCCTCATTCGGGACGGGTACTCCGAACAAATACTATTGAGCCACGATGTGGCCGCCAAGAGCATGTTGACCCGCAATGGCGGGAACGGATTCGGCTACATCCCAAAGCTTTTCTTGCCTCGCCTGGAACGTCATGGAGTGACGCCCGACGTGGCGGCAGAGCTGATGACCGCGAACCCCGGACGCCTATTTACGGCCTCGCGCACCTAGTAGGGCTTTGTTAGGTCGGGTCTGGGTAGGGGCGTTTGCAGGTGTGGCAGGCGCCGGTCCAGAGGCCGAGGAGGGTCTGGAGTTCGCGGAGGACGGCGTAGAGGGTCAGGCCGGCGCAGGGGCTTTTGGGTCGTAGCGCAGGGATGTGCAGAACGCCTGGGCCAGGGCGGTGAGGGTGACGTGGCGGTGCCAGCCGAGGTAGCTACGGCCTTCGAAGTGGTCGAGGCCGAGGCCGTCTTTGAGTTCGCGGTAGTCGTGCTCGATGCGCCAGCGGATCTTCGCGAGCCGGACCAGCTCTCGTAGTGGGGTGTCGGTGGGCAGGGTGGAGAGCCAGTAGTCGGTGGGCTCGGCCTTGCCGGGCGGCCATTCGGCGATCAGCCAGCACTCGGGCAGGGTGCCGTCGGTGGCTCGGGGGATATCGCGGTTGGCCGGGCGGACTCGCAGGGCGAGGAAGCGGGAGGTCATCGCCGCGGTCGGGTTCCCGGCAGTCTTGCGGGTGCCGTGGCGCCAGGTGACCCGGCGCAGCGCGCGCCGGCCCGCGGCGAGGGCGAGCGCGGCGAGGGTGGATGGGGCGTCGGGGTAGCGCGGGACCGGTGGTCTGCCGCGACCGGTGTAGGGCGGGGTCACTGGCTCGACATCGGCGGAATGGACGCTGGTCGTGGCCTTGACCGCCAGGACGTAAGGCATGCCGCGTCGCTCGAGTGCGAGGCGGAACTCGGTGCAGTCGCCGTAGCCGGCATCCGCGACCACGGGCCGCGGGTCCAGGCCCCAGGCGCCCGCCTGCTCATCACCGGTGATCTCGTCGAGCATGTCCAGGGCTTGACGCCACTTCTCCCGGTGCCGCACCTCATTCGGGATCTTGCTGCGGGCGCGACGTGCTCGGATCTCGCCCGCGGCCTCGGGGTCGTCGGTGTGATCGATCGCGAGGTCGTCCCAGGAGCGCGGCAGGTACAGCCGCCAGTCGATCGCGGCGGAGGCCCAGTCGGTGACCGCGTGCACGCTGACCCCGACCTGGCAGTTCCCGACCTTGCCCAGCGACCCGGAGTACATCCGCGCCACCCCGGGCGAGTCCACGCCGTCCTTCGGGAAACCGGTGTCGTCGATGACGAACGCGCGTGGGTCGATGAACTCGCCCGCCCACCGCGCCAGCCGACCCCGAACCTCGACGTAGTCCCAGGTCGAGGACGTGACGAACTGCTGCAGCTGCTGATGATCGACACCGAGGCGGTCGGCCATCGGCTGCATCGACTTGCGTTTGCCGTCCAGCAACAACCCGCGCACATACAGCTCGCCCTTGGCTCGCTGATCCGACCGGGCCAGACCACCGAGCATCCCGGCCGCGAACGCCTCCAGCCGCGGGCGGACCTGCGCCATCTCCTCCGGAGTCACGACCCGAACGAGATCACAGGCAGCGCCGGATCAGTGGGAACGACACACCTAACAAAGCCCTACTAGGTCAGTGGCTTGTCACGCAGCCTTGGCCGGGTAATCGGTCCAGGACAGACCCCCGTCAGGGGTCCCGTACGCGGGGGTCCGGGGGTGTCGGGTCAGTGGCGTCGGCGGGTGTTGAGCCGGGCGGCCTGGCGGGTCAGGTGGTCGCGCTCGGCGAGGTTGGGGGCCTTGTGGGCCGCCTCGGTGTACAGCCGTGCCGCCGTCGCCAGGTCGCCGGCGCGCTCGTGGAGGTACGCCGTGACCGCCGCGTGGCGGGGCAGTGAGTCGTCCAGCGCCGCGAGCGCCGCCAGCCCGGCGCGCGGTCCGTCGGCCTCACCGACGGCCACCGCGCGGTTGAGCCGGACGACCGGGCTGTCGGTCAGGCGCGCGAGCTCGTCGTACCACTCGACGATCTGCACCCAGTCGGTCTGCTCGGCGGTGGGCGCGTCGGCGTGCAGTGCCGCGATGGCGGCCTGGGCCTGGAACTCGCCCAGCCGGTCACGGGCGAGGGCCGCCTGCAGGATCGCGACGCCCTCGGTGATCGACTCGGTGTCCCATCGGCCGCGGTCCTGCTCGGCCAGCGGCACCAGACTGCCGTCGGGCGCGGTCCGGGTGGCGCGGCGGGCGTGGTGGAGCAGCATGAGGGCGAGCAGCCCCGCCACCTCGGGGTGGTCGATCACGGCCGCGAGCTGCCGGGTGAGCCGGATGGCCTCGGCGGCGAGGTCGACGTCGCCGGAGTAGCCCTCGTTGAAGACCAGGTAGAGGACGCGCAGCACGGTGGCGACGTCGCCGGGCCGGTCCAACCGCACGCCGGCCACGGTGCGCTTGGCCCGGCTGATGCGCTGCGCCATGGTCGCCTCGGGCACCAGGTAGGCCCGGGCGATCTGGCGGGTGGTCAGCCCGCCGACGGCGCGCAGGGTGAGCGCGACCGCGGACGACGGCGTCAGCGACGGGTGGGCGCACAGGAAGTAGAGCAGGAGCGTGTCGTCCACCGCGGGCGCGGGCCCGGGCGCCGGTTCCGCGTCGAGGTGGTCCTCACGCCGGCGGCGGGCGGTGTCCGCCCGGGCCGCGTCGAGGAACCGGCGCCAGGCCACGGTGACCAGCCAGCCCTTCGCATCCCGCGGCGGGTCGGCCGGCCAGACGCGGACCGCCTCGACCAGCGCGTCCTGCACGGCGTCCTCGGCCGCGGCGAAGTCGGCCCCGCGGCGGACCAGGATCGCCAGCACGCGCGGTGTGAGGCTGCGGAGCAGGACCTCGTCGACCTGAGAGGTCACTGCGCGATGGTCGGCGGCGCGGCCAGGAACGGGCGCAGCTCGAGCCATTCGTGGATCGGCTTCCCGCCCGCCCCGGGGGCGGCCGACAGTTCCCCGGCCAGCTCCAGGGCGCGCTCGTAGCTGTCGACGTCGATCACCATCCAGCCGGCGATGAGGTCCTTGGTCTCGGCGAACGGGCCGTCGGTGACCGGCGGGCGCCCCTCGCCGTCGTAGCGGACGAACGTCCCCTCGGGGGCGAGCGCCTGAGCGTCGACGAACTCGCCGGTCCCCTCCAGCCGGGCCGCGAAGTCGTTCATGTACTGCACGTGCGCCGAGATCTCCTGCGGCGTCCACCGGTCCATGGGCACGTCGTTGACCGAAGCCGGAGCGCCGCGGTAGTGCTTGAGCAGCAAGTACTTGGCCATCGTGTTTCTCCTCGGTGCTGGTGCCACCCATTGTGGTCACCTCCACCACGGGGACGGAGCCAGTCACGAGCTCTCGACACCACCGCCGAAACCAAACAACCGAAAGCCGAGCTCGCGACCGCGGCCCGCGCGGGGTGGGCTGCTCAGCAGCACGAGCCTGTCCTCGCGCGCGACCGCTGAACACAGTCTGTGCGATCACCCGAGGACGGGAAGAGCGAACCGCACCCAGCGCGGTGCGCCGAAGGGGACCGCGGCACGCGACGCGGCGAGCCGAGGTACGTCGAACCTGCCCTGGAGGCCTGGGCCCGGGGATGCCCGAACCCGACTCGGTTACCGCACCCGCCCAGGGGTACCTGCAGCCGTCTGCTTCGGCGATGGGCTTGGAGGAGTGCCGGGATGGCTGCCGGGGAAACGGGTTTCAGCGACGTCGTCTATGACTTGGTCTCAGTGGAGTACCACGCCCTCAAGGGCGGGTACGTCTATGGGCAGTATGCCCGCGACGCCGAGGACGAGGGGCACGAGGAAATTGCGGAGTTCTTCCGCCAGGTGATGAGGGAGGACTCGGCGCGGGCCGAGAAGTGTCATCGCTTCCTTGTCCAGCTCTCCGGCACGAGGGCGGAATGAACCGCGTCAGCTCATCCCGTCTCGCGCCGGCGCCGCTCACTGCCACGGTGGGCGGGTCGTGGCCGCGGGGGAAAGGGATCCCGGGACGGTGTCGCGAACCAACGGCGCCCTCGAGGTGATCGCCCTCGGCCAGATCGCGCGGGATCTCGCCGTCCTGGTCGACGACCTGCCCGGGCCGCACGGGACGACGCCCGTGCGCGAGCGGCGAGAACTGCTGGGCGGAAAGGGGGCCAACCAGGCCATCGCGATGGCCCAGCTGGGGCTACGGCCCGGGCTGGTCGGCGTGACGGGGGATGATGCGGTCGCCGACCGGCTGCTCGAGCAGCTGGCGGGCGACGGTGTGGACCCGACATGGGTGGTCCGCCGGCCCGGTACGGCCACCGGCCTTGTCGTCGACGTGGTGGACCGGTGTGGAGGTTGGCACTACCTGGAGGACCTACCGCCCGAGGTGCTGCTCTGCGTCACCGACCTCGCGGACGCTGCGAGCGCGCTGGCCGAAGCGGAGACGGTCGTGATCCAGCTGCAGCAGCCGACCGAGGTTGCCCTGACGGCGGCCCGGATGGCGCGTAGAGGTGTGGCCAGGGTCGTGCTGGACGGCGCGCCGCAGGACGGCGCGCACCGCGCGCCGCTGCTGGCCGAGGCCGATGTACTGCGCGCGGATCACCACGAGGCCGAGCTGCTGATCGGCCGTCCCCTCGACGGCGTGGGAGACACCGTGCGCGCTGCGAAGGAGTTGCTGAAATGCGGCCCCGGCCTGGTGGTGCTCGATGCCGGCCAGGACGGCAACGTGCTGGCCTGGGACGGCGGCGAGGTCGTCGTGCCGCTGGCCGACGTCGTCGTGGTGGACACCACCGGCGCCGGTGACGCATTCGTCGCGGGCCTGGTCGCCGGGCTCGCGCGCGGCGCCGGGCCGGAGCGGGCCGGCCGGCTGGCCACCGCGGCCGCAGCGTTGACGGTCGGTCGGCTCGGCGGCCGCCCGCACCTGACCGTCCTCGGGCTGGTCGAGCAGATGGCCCGCCTGGACGGACGCGGCTGGGAAACGTGAACAGAAGTCTCAGGACCCGGCGATCACCGGCGCGGGGAGCTGCTAAGACCTGGTCTCAAAACTCGGCGTGTCGCTAGGTGGACCAACGGCCCGCCCCTGGCTCCGCACCGCCCGCCTGTGGGCCCGGCCTGACGGACCGCGAGGTCTGTCAGAGAGACTGGGGGCCAGTGCCCGCCCTCTCGACCTGGAGCCTTTGATGCCGCAGGGGACCGTCCGTTGGTTCGACGCCGAACGGGGTTTCGGCTTCCTCGCGCCCGAGGACGGCTCGCCGGACGTGTTCGTGCACGCCTCCGAGATCGTCGGGGACGGCGGCGCGAAAGTGCTCCGCGAGGGTCAGGCCGTCGTGTTCGAGGTCGGCGAGAACGACCGCGGGCCCCAGGCGCTGCGCGTTCGCGTCACCGCCGATGCGGCCACCGGCAGCGCCGTGGGCCTGCTCGGCACCGTCAACTGGTACGAGCCGGGCAAGGGGTACGGCTTCGTGTCGCCGGACGGCGGCGGCGCCGACATCTTCGTGCACAGCTCCGCCATCGTGACCGGCGGCGTGGTCACCGAGGGGCAGCGGGTGGCCTTCCTGATCGTCGAAGGCGAGCGCGGCCCGCAGGCCGGGCACGTGATCCCGCTGGGAGCGGGGGCCGGCCCACCCGCTGCGGCTGGCATCGCGGACGGTGCCGACGGCACGGTGGCCTGGTACGACGAGGACAAGGGCTTCGGCTTCATCAACCCCGACTCCGGCGCCGGGGACGTCTTCGTTCACGCCCGGGCCCTGGCCGAGGGGCTGACGTGGCTCGCGGAGGGCGACCGCGTCGCCTACGAGGTGGCTAGTGGAGACAAGGGCCCGCAGGCCCGCGACGTGCACCTGGTCCGGGGCGCCGAGCCCCAGACGGCGCCGCGGCGGTCGGCACCTGCCGCGGCCGCAGGGCCGGCGGCGCGGGGCGTGCCCGTACGAGGCGGCGAGGGCGTCGTCGCGCGCTACGACGGCGACCGCGGCTTCGGCTTCATCACCCCGGACGCAGGCGGCGACGATCTCTTCGCCCACGTGTCCGTGATCATGGGGTCGGAGCCGCTGCAGAAGGGTGACCGGGTCCGGTACGCGGTGCGTCAGAGCGACCGGGGCCCGCAGGCCGACCGCATCGAACGCCTCTGAAGAGGCGGCCCCACCGATGGCTGATCACTTCCCGACGAGAGTGCTCGTTCCTCCCCGTCGATGGTGCCGTCAGCAACGCGGCTGCAGCCTCCTCCAGGAGATCGATCTCCCTCGTGGTGACGGGGGTCCCGTGCCGACCCGAGGACCTGCTCCGCGCTCAGAAGCTCACCAGTCACCCCCACCCAACGACACAGAGCTACCGATGTATCCCAAACGAGTGAATGGATGCGTTAGACCTGATCGCAGAGCTCGATCTTTATGAGCCGGCGGACGTTGATCACGGTGCAGGCCAGCGTGAGTAGCGCCAGCGTGGTGTGCAGCTTGTCCGGTCGGCATCGTGGCCCGGCCCGCCCGGCCGTGGTGGCCGCGCACGGTCGGGTTCGTGTCCAGCAGCGGCTCAAACAGCATGCTGTCGTGGGTGTTTGCCGCCGATAACATGACGTGCAGCGGTAGCCCGTTCGCGTCGCACAGAACGTGGTACTTGGAGCCGGCTGTTACTGGGCATTCCCGGGCCGCGCGGGCTGGAGTACGTCGGCAAGGTCGGCACCGGTTTCACCCGGGAGATGCTCGGCGACCTGCTCGCCAAGCTGCGCCCGCTGACTGCGGAGTGCAGGAGAATCACCGCGGGCGCCACCCCACCACGAGCCTTTCTCCCTGCAGTGCATCGTCCGGGTCCGACCACGTCGGCTGCCCGACGCACACCACACGAGGGAGCAATGCGGGAAGATAGGCGGGCTGGTTTCGGGCGGGCCACTTGCCGATCTCCAAGACAGTTCCTCGTCGACCGATGAGCTCCGTGTGGCGGCTGTGGCTCAGTGTTGGTCGTAGTGGTCCTCGTGGGCGGCGTGCCGCTGCCCGTCATGCAGGTAGTCGACGTGGTCGCCGTGCGGCACCGAGGTGTGTTCGCAGCCGTGACCGTGCTGGTGTTCGTGGCTCTCCACAGGCGTGTGCGTGGAGACCTCGCACTCGCGCCACTGCCCCTCCTGCTGACGGTGCACGTGACCGTCATGGGCGTAGTCGACGTGATCACCGTGCTGGAACGAGACGTGTCCGCAGGCGTCGCCGTGCTCGTGGCCGTGATCGCTGTGGGTCTGCTGAGCGGTAGTCATCGGGTACTCCAGAGATGCGGGCGTCGTGTGCGCGGATCGGTGCCTCTGGGAGGACGCCGGCCATGACGTGCCAGGAAAGAACGCCACCGATGTCGTGGCGGCACCGGATTGGCCGGACGCCGGATGCGGCCGGTCCTTCGTGTCGGTCACCTGCGTCGGACGCCGGATCAAGTGCCGGCGCGGTTCCCCGGGAGTGTCCAGGCCGACCGCGACGATGACCACGTGGTCCTTCGGGCCATGGATCGGGTAGGCGAACGGCCCCGGGGTGGCGTAGTCCGCCTCGTGTTCCGCGGTTCTGCTGGTCGAGGACGCGTCGCCACTGGCTGTGGCCGACCTCCGGGCCCGGCTGGATCATTTCCCTTTCTGCCGGTGCGCCAGGCCGCACCGCCGTCGGCCCGGTCGCGGGTGCGCGCTCACTCATCCTCGCCTAGCGTGTGCCACCTTCGGTGGCGCTCGCCGTGACCTGCTGTGACTCCTGGTCGCTGGCCCGGAGCTCGATCCGCCGGGGCTTGGCCTTCTCCGAGACCGGGATGGTCAGGCACAGCTCGCCGCGCGCGTAGTCCGCGGTCATATTGTCCAGGTCCAGGCTGTCGCCGAGGAACACCTGCCGGGTGAAGATCCCGTAGGGGCGCTCGTCGACGATCACCTCGTCGCCCTCCTGGTGGGCGGGACGCCGTTGCGCGCGGATCGTGACGACGTTGCGCTCGACGGTGATGTCGACGTCCTCAGGATTGACCCCCGGCAGATCGAAGTAGGCGAGGACCTGATCACCCCGACGGAAGGCCGCCATCGGGATCGGCCGGGGTCCCTGCCTCTCCCCCATCATCTGCTGCGCCAACCGCTCGAAACCCGCAAGCGGATCGAACCTCATCAATGACATCGGTGTCCTCCTCCACGCACTGCTCGCTCACCGCCGGCTTGGTCGCTGTTGTGGTCTGCCTGCGCACCGGTTCCCAGTGACGCCCGCAGGTTGCCGGGATCCGTCGAGATCCCCGCCGGACCCGCCCACCGATATGTGTTGGCGTCCTGGCCGTTGCAGGCCCGCCAGCCACGCAGATGCGATTGTTCAGAAGGGTCCTTCTCCAAGCCTGGTCCCCGGGGCGTGAGACGGGACCGCACGACCCGACCTGTCAGGACCACCGACCCCGTGTGGCGGGCTCGCGCTCGTGGCCGGGATCAGCCACGTGGGCCCCGAGTGCATACCGAGCTGCCTCCCGCGGTGTTGGTCCTCGGCTCGCTCACCGTGATGGCGGTGGGCCCGCGCCCGCGGCGCTGCGGCAGCTCGACGGGCGAACCGATCCGAGCACCTGCACGTCGCCCCGTCGACCGGATACGCGGCACGTGGGTCATCCGCCGCGAATGCGGCCAGGACAAGCCGGTATTCACCCCGGCCGGCGGCTGGTCGAGCGCACTGCGCGCTCATCGATGAACCGTACCCGTGCCGGTCCGCGAAGGTTTCGCCTCGGCGTGGGCAGATCAAGGTGCCGGTGTGCGGATGCGTCGTTGTTGGCGGGTTGCGAGTCCTCCGCGCGCGATTCTTCGGGTGATGGTGTTGATCGCGGCCCAGCGGATCATCGCCTCGGTCGAGCTCGGCGCCCACCGTGTCGGCCTCACGACCCGCATCGTCCAGCGCGAGCGACCACCGCACCGACGCCAACCGTCGTTCCGTTAACCGCGCCGCGGTCCGTCGATGAGATCATCAGCCGTCTACCCTGGCTGGCGAGGAGGCGGCGTGCGAGCAAACGCGTCGGCGCTGGCAGCCGGGAGGCGTCATTCGGTCGGTCGCCGCCGGGACGGGACTGTTGTCGCCGTGGGGAACGATGCAGCTGGCGAGTGCCGCGTCGGGCAGTGGGAAGACGTCGTCGCCGTGGCAGCGGGCAATGTCCATACCGCGGCCAACACGGGACGGTCTCACACGGTCGGACTCCGCTCCGACGGTACCGTCCTGGCGACCGGGTGGAATGGCGACGGCCAATGCGATGTAGCCGCGTGGCGAGATGTCACAGCCGTGGCCGCTGGCTGGCGCCGCACGCTCGGACTCCTTGCCAACGGCACCGTGCTGACAGCCGGTCGAAACTCAGAAGGACAGTGCGACCTGCAGTCCTGGCGCGAGATAGTGGCCCTCACTTGTGGCGACTGGCATTCAGTGGGAGTCCGGGCGGACGGTTCAGCACTGGCCGCGGGCAACAACCGCCGGGGGCAGTGCGCCGTCGACGACTGGCGCGGCCTCAGCGCCGTCGCGGCCGGGTGTCTGCACACCGTCGCCCTCAGGGGCGACGGGCGGATCCTCGCGGCCGGAGACAACAGCTGTGGGCAGTGCGACGTCGGTGAGTGGGAAGACGCGGTGGTGCTGGCCGCGGGCAGCTACCACACTGTCGCAGTCACGGCGTCCGGACGGGTCCTCGCGGCCGGAGACAACAGCTGTGGGCAGTGCGCGGTCGGCGATTGGCAGGACGTCGTCGCGGTGGCGGCGGGTTCCACTCACACCCTCGGCCTGCGCGCCGATGGTACGGTCCTCAGCGCAGGAAACAATGCCGACTATCAGTGCGACGTCGGCTCCTGGTCGGGAATCGGGATTCCGAGCGTCAGAGCCTGAGCAGCGCGTTCCGTCGTGGTCGGTCGCTTCTGGGCCATTGTCCTCGCCCTCGCCGTCAATCGCGCACACGTCAATTGCGCGTCTGAGTAAGTGAGCCTTTCCCGGTAGCGCCTTGAAGGTCGTGAGCAGGGCGTTGCCGCGTTTCGCAAAGGGCGTGGGTGGCGGAGTGCAGCAGGTTGCGGGTGCGCTGGTCCTCGGCGAGGCCGCGGTGGTTCTTGTGCGGGCAGACCAGAACACCGGATTCGGGACTGTCAGCAAGATCGTGTGTCAGGCGGAAAGGGCTGCGGCGAAGTCGGGCGGGGCTGCCACGACGATCAGCTCGGCGGGGTCAGGGCCCGGGTTGTCGAGGCTGACGCGCTCGCCGATGCCGATGTGGGTCACGCTTCCAGGGCCCAGGTCGTGGTCGTTGCCGTCGTGATGCAGCTGGACCTGCCCCTGCAGTGGGACCAGCACGACGTGGGAGGGCCCATGGTCGTGTTCGGGCAGGCGACCGCCGGCGGGCAGAGTCACATGCAGAACACCGACGGGGGTCCCGTTGTCCGCGCCGAGAAGGGGCCGCACCGTCGGCCCATCGGGTATGGGGGCCCGGCGGGCGGGTGCGGTGGCAACGTCGACGATGTTCATGACGGCCTCTCAGTGGTCGGGACTCGGCGTGAGGTGGGCCAGGCACGCGGTGGTCTCGGCGAAGGGCTCCAGCGCGGTGACCATGACCGGCGCGCGGAGTTCGGTCAGCGCGCCCTGCATCAGACCCAGGTGCAGGGGGCAAACGAGGTCGCGATGCGGTTCAGCGAGTTCGAGGAACGGACAATGCCGCAGCCGGACCCGGTCGGGCGGGCCGTGTTTGTCGGCGACGGGTTCGGGTGCGAAGTCCAGGTCGTCGAGCATCGCCGTCAGCCGGTCGACCGCTTCGTCGCGGGTGATCTCGTGGAACGGCGCGGGCCGGGGGACCAGGTGCGCGCCCCACGTCCGACCGGCGGCGGTCGCGGCGGCGGCCGGGTCGTCGCTCGTGACGGACAGGTGACTGAGCAGGATCTCGGCGAGCACCCGGTAGCGGCGTGCGCCGCCGCGCGCCAGTCCGGGCCGCGCCCGGTAGCCGACTCGTGGGCGTCCCGGGCCCGAGGGCGTGTCTGGTACCCGCTCGACGATGCCGTCGCCGACCAGGGCCTCGAGGTGGAAGCGGGCCGTGTTGGGGTGGACACCGAGGTGGTCGGCGATCTCGGCCACACCCACCGGTTCCGCGGCTTGTTGGATCGCGTCGAGCACCCGCTCGCGACGCTCACTCATCGTCCTGGCCTTCCATCGGGTGCGGTGGCAGGCCGGCCACCAGCGGGCTGTCGGCTGGTATCGCCCCGAGTTTGGCCGCGCCGCCCGGGCTGCCCAGCGTGGCATCGAGACCGGGCAAGGTTTCGGTGAAGAAGCGGGCGTTGTCCTCGATGTGGACGGCCCACCTCTCCGGCACGTCGTCCTCGTAGTAGATCGCCTCGACCGGGCAGACCGGCTCGCAGGCGCCGCAGTCGACGCACTCGTCGGGGTGGATGTACAGCGAGCGACCACCCTCGTAGATGCAGTCGACCGGGCATTCCTCCACACAGGCCCGGTCCTTGACATCCACACAGGGCAACGCGATCACGTAGGTCACAGGCTCCTCCTCGCGGTGCGGCCCAGCGTAACCAGTTAACACGATAAGTACTTGTGAAAATAGAGGGAATCTGCTGGACTCCGTGTGGCACCAGTGGGTGCCGCGATAGGCGGGAGGACATGTCGTGACGTCGCAGATCTACATCCAGGGCACCGCCACCGACCCCACCCAACAGGCGCAGCACATGCTGCGGGACCGCGGCGACGAGCTGCTCGCCGAGCTCGCGGCGAAGGTCGCGCTGGCCACCGAGCTGCAGCTCCGGTTGGTCGACCGGGAGGAGGCGCGGGAGACGCTGATCGATTTCTGCACCCACCGGGTGGTCCGCCACCTCCTGGCGACCGACCGGGTGCTCTACTCGGTCGCGGCCGGAGCGGCAGAGACCCGGCTGCTGGTGCGCGCGCTGCGGGCCCAGCACGACCTCGTCGCGGCCCGGATCGCCGACCTGAAGCGGGCGGACAGCTCCGCCGAAATCGCAGCCTCGGCGCACGCACTCGTCGGGTTGCTCGAGGTCTGCCACCACGTCGAGCAGGAGGTGCTGCTCCCCGCGTTGGCGGTATTGCCGGGGGTGGATCTTTCAGCGCTGGTCGACGACGTCGAGACCCTGCTCGCCGGCGGCGCACTGGACACCCCCGAGGTGCTCGACGTTCGTGAGATCCCACACGGCCGCCGGCACCCGCGCATCTTCGGCATCTACGCGCGGCTGGCGCCCGGGGAATCCTTCGTCCTGGTCAACAACCACGACCCGAAGCCGCTGCGACGCGAGTTCCAGGCCACCTATCCCGACCAGTTCGGGTGGGACTATCTCGAGGCGGGCCCGGACCGGTGGCAGGTTCGGATCGGCCGGCTCCCGGTGGAGGCGTGAGGCCGCGATGACGGTTGGCCAGTCCGAGGAGAGCCACGACGCCCCCCGCGTGCTGTACGACATGCAGCCACTCATCGCCGACAATCGGGCGGCGTCCGCGGGTGTGGTGTGGCGGCTGGCCGGGTCCGGCCGGCAGCTCGACGCCAACGTGCTGAACCTACCCGCCGGGCAGCGCATCGACACCCACACCGAACCGGACCTCGACGTACTGGTAGTGGTGCTCGCCGGCAGCGGAACGCTGACCACCACCGACGGCCTGCTGCCGCTCACCCCGGGCATGCTGGTGTGGCTTCCCCACGGCTCCACCCGAAGCCTGGACGCCGGCGCGCAAGGCCTGTCCTACCTGACGACACACCGACGGCGGCCGGGCATGCAGATCCGCCCCCACCGCCCGCAAGCCCACCGTCCACCCGCGCCAAGCGCGGGAAGCGCGCCGTGAGCGTGGGAGTCGCCGCGCTGGCCCAGGTCGCGATCCCGTTCATCTGGCTGGGCGCGGTGCTGGGCATCTCGTTCCTGGAAGCGCCACTGAAGTTCCGCGCTCCCGGCATCACCGTCGCGCTCGGCCTCGGCATCGGCCGGCTGGTCTTTCGAGCCCTCAACGTGGCGGAGCTCGTCCTCGCCGCGGCGCTCACTGCGGCTGTGCTCACCGGCGCTCGTGACATCGGAGCCGATCTCGCGACACTGGTGCTGATCATGCTGTGGGTGCTGCTGGCCGTCCAGGTCGCAGCGCTCCGTCCCCGACTGAACGCCCGGACCCGCCTCATCCTGGCCGGTGCCACCCCGCCGCGGTCGCACCTGCATCTGGCCTACATCACCCTGGAGGCGGTCAAGGTTGTGCTTCTGCCCCTGCTCGGGGTCCTCCTCGCCCTGCGGGTCGCGGCATGACCGGCGCGGACCGACGACGAGACATCGCCGACCGCGACGACATCACGGCCCTGGTGACCGCGTTCTACCGGCGGGCATTCGCCGACGACGTCCTCGGCCCGATCTTCGTCGACGTCGCCCGGATGGATCTTCCCGTGCACCTGCCGGTGATGTGCGACTTCTGGGAAACCGTGCTCCTGCACGCCGGTCGCTACCGCCGCAACGCGCTGCGCCCCCACCTCGCCCTCAATGCCAAGGTCGAGCTCACCGAGGTCCATTTCGCGCGATGGCTCGACCTGTGGACGGCCACCGTGGATGAGCGGCACCGCGGCGACGTCACGGAACTCGCCAAGGTCCAGGCCGCCCGGATCGCCGGCTCGATCGCCCGCCGGCTGCGGGGGAACAGGCTCGCGAGCCCCTCACCATCCAGGGTCGGCCAGCAGATCAAAGGTAGCCATGACCGGCATCCCGCGCCCGGAGCTGATCACCTCGCGCCCGGATCCGGGACGTCGCTCATCCCAGGGGTCGGTGGCTGAGGTCATCCCCTGCTGGTGGTCACGACCTCTTCTTCTCCGGCACGCGGCCGACCTCGGGTGTCGGCTCTCGCTCCTCCGGCGGGCGGGCGAGCCGGGCGGCGAGGACGCCGCCGATGAAGAGGTCGTAGACCACGATCCCGACTACCCCGCCGATCAGAGGACCGACGATCGGGATCCACCAGTAGTTGTCGAACCACGGCCCGGCGCCGGGGAACGCCAGGTCTCCCCATCCCGCGATCCAGGTGAAGAAGCGGGGCCCGAGGTCGCGGGCCGGGTTGATGGCGTATCCGGCGTTCGTGCCGATGCTGAGCCCGATGGCCGTCACGACCAGGCCGATAAGGAACGGGGCCAGGTTCGAGAGGGGGGCCTGGTTGCGGTTGTCGATCAGCGCCGCGACGAGGCCGACGAGGGCCGCCGTGCCGACGATCTGGTCGAGCAGCGGACCCCACCAGCCACCGTTGAAGTACTCCGCGGGGAAGGTGGCGAAGATCGCGTACGTGGGCACGGACTGGTCGCGGGATGCGATGTTGTTCGCGGCGTTGAAGGCATCGATCGCGGGTGCGTAGAGGGCGTAGACCAGCGCCGCAGCGACGAACGCCCCGAGCAGCTGGGCGACCCAGTAGGGCCCCACCTTGGGCCAGGGGAAACCGCGCCGGGCCGCGAAGGCCAAGGTGACGGCCGGGTTGAGGTGCGCGCCGCTCACCCCGCCCGCGACGTAGACACCGAAGACGACCGCCAGCCCCCAACCGAACGCGATGATCAACCAGTTGCCGGCGTCGAAGGGCGTTTCCTGGCGGCCGGATCCGGGCAGCCCTGCCACCGCCACGGCGACCGAACCGCAACCGAACAGGATGAGGACGAACGTGCCGAGGAACTCGGACAGCAGCTCGCCCCCGAGTCCGGCGCGAAACTGGCCTCCGCCACGCATTGCTGTCATTGCCACGCCTCCTCGCGTAGCCGGCACGCGACACGTTGCAGGGTCCCCCCAGGTGCGCGCTTCAGCAACCCCGATCCCCAACCTGGAGTAGGGGCCAGGCTCCATCGGAGTCACGCCGGTGGTGCTGGGCGGTCAGCGCTGTCACCGCTACCCGACTCGCTCGCGCCCGGTCTCATCTGTCACCGCGGAGTGCCGCAGCCATGAGGAGGATCAGCGGCGGGTACACCCCGAGCACGCACAATCCGCCAGCCAGCAGAGCGGAGTCGTCGAGGATCAGACCAGCGCCCAGCAGGATCATCGACAGCACGAAGAACGACCACGCGAATCGAGCGAGCACCCGCGCTCGCGTGGCGGGAGCCGGGGGCTCACGCAGCAGGCGGGCCAGCTCCGGGTCCTCGACCAGGAGAGCCTGTTCGATGGCGCGGAACACGCGCCGTTCCTTCGGCGTGAGCGACATCGCCGGTCACCAATCCGCCTCGCCCGAGCCGCGAGGGGGCGCGCCACCGGAGGCGGCCGACATCGCCACCTCTACCCACAGATCAGATTTGTCGGTAGCAGCTATCAGCCCAGTGGGCGGTTCAAGGCGAACCCCATCACCTGGTTCCGCCCAGCCTACTCTCCGCATCCCGGGCACGCTGCGCTTCGCGCGCGTCCATATCCCGGGCACGCTGCGCTTCGCGCGCGTCCATATCCCGGGCACGCTGCGCTTCGCGCGCGTCCATGAGTTCTCGCGCAGGAGCCGCTGCGGGGGGTCTCTACGGGGTTGTCGAGCGGCTGCGGCCGCCGGAAACGGCGTGGGGATGCTCGGTCGGAGGTCGGGCGTGCGGTCGCGGAGCATGGCGTAGATGACGTCGACGATGACGTCGACGATGACGTCGACGCGGCGCGGGCCAGGCAGATGAGCGCGGCGTTGTGCCGCTTGCCCTGGTCGCGTTTGCGGTCGTAGTAGGCGCGGCTGGTCGGGTCGGCGAGACTGGCGAAAGCCGACAAGCACAGCGCCGCTTCCCGGACGGGTCCAGGGCGCAGCGTGATGGGTGGACCTGACCACGTCCAGGCCGCAGAACACCGCCAAGCCGTGATCGGGAATCTTGTCGGGTTCCGACAAGGACGTCTCCTCGCGGTCCTGGCGCTGCGGTGAGGGTGGCAAGCAGATCCGGCAACGCCAGCGGGGTGGGCCGGGTCCTCGAGGGTGATGATCGAGGACGGGAGGACCACGGTGGCGGCCTCGCGGTGCTACGTGGGGGAACCCAGGACGTCCAGCACGATGGTGGCGCGCCGGGCCGGTTTCGGCAGCGGGAAGTAGTAGCTGTCGTCGGGGTTCCAGCTGATGATCTCGCCGAGCCAGGCGGCCACGGCCAGCGGCCACGTCGGGTTCTGCGCCGCACCGATGATCACGGCCTGGGCGGCGTGGGGTGACAGGCCCGCGCGGGCGAGGGTGCTCAGCAGCGCTGCCGTCATCGCGATCGCGGTGGTCTGCCGGTCGGTGATGACCGGGGCGGCGCCCCGCAGTGCAAGCTGTGCCTCTTTGGTTCGCGCCGGCTCGGTGCGCATGAGGTGGATCGCGGCGAAGTCTCGCGCCAGGGCCACCAGCTCGGCGATCAGCCCGGCAGAGCTGTCGACGGCCACGAGAACGGCGGCGGCATCGATGCCGGCGCTGTCGCGCAGCGACGCGGCCGCGAGCAGGCCAGATGGGGCCATGTTCGTCTCCGCGACGGCCCCGGCGACCCGCTGCCGTCGCCGACGACCGCCAGCGGCCGCCGCAGCGCCGCGGTCGAGCTCACCCCTCGACCAGGGTCAGCGGCGGCAGCTGCGATCGATCCACCCACGTATCCACATCGACACCGCAGCTGCCAGCCGCGTCCATCAGGTCCTCCAGGCGCACCCGATGCAGGTATGCCTCGTAGGGAAGCCCCGCGGCTCGGGCCGTCGTCAGCTTCTGCAGGACCGACTTGACCTGACTGTGCAGCTCCGCGATCAAGTTGCCTCCCTCGACGCTCACCAGCACGACATCTAGAATATATCGCGACTTGCAAAATATTGCAAGTTCGAAAGTGCGTCTTTTACGCCTAGGCTTCCGTGAGGACGTTGCCACGGGCTCCGACCGACGGTTCGCTCCGCCGCCGCGTGGCGGTGCCGGTGACTGCGGCTCAGAGCTGGGACGGTGGACAGGATTCGAAGGAGGAGGGGTTCGTATGTATGTCCGAATCAATACGATCTACGGTGAGAAGGGCAGGACCGACGCCGCGATCGACTACATCGAAGGGTCGGATCGGGCCGTCGTCGAGGCCGCGGCCGGCAACAGCGGTCTGGCCACCTTCGTCGACCGGGACGCCGGGCTGATCGTGGCCGCGTCGTACTGGGATGAGCCCCTGCACTCCTCCGAGGCCGCGCTGACCAAGGTCCGGGAGGGCGCCGCCGCCGTTGCCGGTGGTGATCTCGCCACCGAGACCTACGAGGTCGCGGCCGCGGTGCAGCCGGCGGCGACACATCCTGGGGCCCCGGTGCGCGTCGCGCGCGTACAGATCGAGCTGGCCAGGATCGCCGACGCGATCGGGTTCGTCAACGACGAGGTGCTGCCCGGGCTCACCTCGCACAGCGGCCTGTGCAGCGCGCAGCTGCTGATCGACCGCTCCTCGGGGGCCGGCCTCGTCGTCACCGCCTGGAGAGATGACGCTGCCGCCGAGGCCGCCCGGGCCGTCCTCGACCAGCTTCGAGATCGGGCCGCCGATCAGGCCGGGGCCAAGTTCCTCCGCGTCGAGACCTACACGATGATCCGCACCTCGGCGCGGCTCGGCGCGGTACAGCTCGGCTGACTCGAGCCGGCCCGGCCCGAGCGTCCCTCGCAACGGGAACCACCTCACGCCGTGGCGGGCCCTGCGTTCGCGGGTGTTCGCGGGTCACGGGCCGCCGGTGGCGGGGTGGGTGGCTCGGGTCGGAAGCTGTTGCGTTCGTCGAGGCGCCCGTCGATCCAGCGCCGCAACCGCGTCGCCGCCTCGGTCTCGTGACGGGAGCGGGCGTCGCGGAGTTGCCGGCCCAGACAGCCGAGCGTGTCGTCGATTTCGGCGACGGGCTCACCGGTGACGAGCATGTCCAGCCGGTCGTCGATGAGCAGGGCGCGCTCGCCCGCCGGCCCGGTGCTGTCGGCGCCCGATGGAGGCGATGGCGTGACCATGTGATGGCTCCGAGGTGGCGGAGGGGCGTGCCAGAGGCGAGGGGCAGCCCGGGAGGGGATCCGACCGGCGACCGCACCACGCCGGCGACCGGCCGGATTCCCTCCCTCGAGGGGACTCAGCCCAGCCGCAGCCGGAGGTCCTCGAGCTCGTCGCGCAGCGCGCTGGGCACCTTGTCGCCGATCTTGGCGAACCACTCCTCGATCAACGGCAGCTCGGCCTTCCATTCCCGGGGCTCGACGGCCAGCGCGGCCTGCAGGTCCCCGGCGGGAAGCTCCAGGCCCTCAAGGTCGAGCGCGTCGGGGGTCGGCACGTATCCGATCGGGGTGTCCACGGCGGCGGCGGTGCCCTCGATCCGGTCGATCGCCCACTTCAGGACCCGGGAGTTCTCGCCGAACCCCGGCCACAGGAACCGGCCGTCCTCGCCGCGACGGAACCAGTTCACGTAGAAGATCTTGGGCAGCTGCGCGGTATCGGCGCGCTTGCCGGTGTCGATCCAGTGCTGCAGGTAGTCCCCGGCGTGGTAGCCGAGGAAGGGCAGCATGGCCATCGGGTCGCGGCGGACCACACCGACCTTGCCGGTGGCGGCGGCGGTGGTCTCCGAGGACAGGGTGGCGCCGAGGAAGGTGCCGTGCTGCCAGCTGCGGGACTCGGTGACCAGCGGGACGGTGCTGGCGCGCCGGCCCCCGAAGAAGATCGCCGAGATCGGCACACCTTCGGGGTTGTCCCACTCCGGGGCGGTGATCGGGCACTGGGAGATCGGGGTGCAGTAGCGGGAGTTGGGGTGGGAGGTCAGATCATCGCTGGCGAGGGTCCAGTCCTGCTGGCGCCAGGTGGTCAGGTGCTCGGGCGGGGCCTCGGAGTAGCCCTCCCACCACACGTCCCCATCGTCGGTGAGCGCCACGTTGGTGAAGATCGAGTTGCCCTGGTGGAGGGTGCGCATGGCGTTCGGGTTGGTCTTCCACCCGGTGCCTGGGGCGACCCCGAAGAAGCCGAACTCCGGGTTCACCGCATACAGCCGGCCGTCGTCGCCGAACCGCATCCAGGCGATGTCGTCGCCCAGGGTCTCGACCTTCCAGCCCGGGATGGTGGGCTGCAGCATCGCCAGGTTGGTCTTGCCGCAGGAGCTGGGGAACGCCCCGGTGATGTAGTGGACCTTCCCGGCCGGGGAGGTGAGCTTGAGGATCAGCATGTGCTCGGCGAGCCAGCCCTCGTCGCGGGCCATCACCGAGGCGATGCGCAGCGAGTAGCACTTCTTGCCCAGCAGCGCGTTGCCGCCGTAGCCCGAGCCGTAGCTCCAGATCTCGCGGGTCTCGGGGAAGTGGCTGATGTACTTGGTGTCGTTGCACGGCCACGTCACGTCGTCCTGCCCGGGCTGCAGCGGGGCCCCGACCGAATGCAGGGCCGGCACGAACGCGCCGTCGTCACCGAGGCGGGCCAGCGCGCCCGCCCCCGCGCGGGTCATGATGTGCATCGACGCCACGACGTACTCGGAGTCGGTGATCTCTACGCCCAGCTTCGGGTTCTCCGCGGTCAGGGGCCCCATGCAGAACGGGATGACATACATGGTCCGGCCCCGCATGCAGCCCCGATAGAGCTCGGTCATGGTCGACTTCATGACCTGCGGGTCCATCCAGTTGTTGGTCGGGCCCGCGTCCTCGGGATCCTGCGAGCAGATGAAGGTGCGGTCCTCGACCCGAGCCACATCCGCGGGGTCAGACGCGCACCAGAACGAGTTGGGCTTCTTCTCCAGGCGCACGAAGGTGCCCGCCGCGACGAGCTGGTCGGTCAGGCGGGCCCATTCCTCGGGTGAGCCATCGCACCACACCACCCGGTCGGGAGTGGTCAGCTGGGCCGTCTCGCGCACCCACGCCAGCAGCCGCTGGTGGGTGGTGGGGGCGCTGTCGAGACCCGGGATGGTGGGGGTCGATGCGGTCATGTGTCCTCTCCTTGCGGAATTGCTCTGCGCTACCGGTGGAGTGCTGTGAACCTGGGCCCCGGTCTCGGTGCCCGTCCCCGGCCCGCCGGCCACCTGCGGTGTCATCGCTGCTCCGGGCGGTCGCGTTGTCGCCGGGACGGAAACAACCGCCACGAGCGCCCGAACGGCGGGGGAACCGGGTTGAACACCTGCGATGCCGCGGCGGCGACCTCGTAGGTGAGATCGGGGCTGCGCAGGCTCGGCAGCAACCGGTGCGGCGGAGCGGCGGCCATCAGCCCCCGCGCGCAGGCGGCGTAGGCCTCGATGTCCACGAGCGGCCCCGGGGAGCCGGCGATGGCCCGGAACAGCCCCGGCAGGGCGAGCAGGTGGTCGGTGTCGCCGTCGAGACCGATCACCGAGCCGCAGGGACGGTCCAGAGCCACCCGTGCCAGCTCCGGGTCCGGGCCCAGCAGGTTGATCACCGCGTCGGCGTCGCGGGCGACCCTGGCCAGCGCAGCGCACCTGGCGTCCTGGGGGTTCCACAGGGTGATGTCGAAGATCCCGGCGCTCAGCAGCATCGGGCACATCAGTGGAAGCGACGCCGCCCCGGCGATCATGACCCGGCTCGTGGGCAACGGCCGGTGCAAGCGCGTCAGATACGTCAGCAGGGCGGCGGTCAACGTGATGGCCCTGGCGTCGTCATCGATCACCAGCGGCCGCCCGCCGAGCTCGGTGAGCAGCTGCTGCGTCTCGCGCGCCCGGGCCAGGTCGGTGCGGGTCAGAAAGATCGCCCCGATGTCGAGCGGAAGACGGTGCAGCGTCGTGGCCAGATGCGCGGCGTCGCGGCTGACCATCGACAGCGGGACGGCGCGAACACCGGACAGGTCCGCGATCACCGCAGCGTCCTCGTGCAACCCCGGCCCGGTCGCGGCGCGGGGCTCGCGCGGGGCGGCGGCGTCGTTGACCACCGCAATCGTCCACGAGGCCGCCGGCAGCGGGGGCATCGCGCCAGGGATGAACGGCCCGACCGGCAGATCCCAGGCCTCGCCGGCGCTCACGCCGCCCATTTCATGCTCGGGCGCTGCGTTGCTCGGTCCGCCCTCGTCTGCGCCGGTCGGCCAGGGACAAGCCCCCCGCCAGCCCGCAGACGCGCCGAGCTGACCGGGGCCGCCGGAGGTTCGGCGGGGCCAGCCTCGCCGGCGCTCATGAGGCCCGCTGCAGCTGCAACTCGGCCGGCCGTTCGTCCTGGCCGGCCGCGCGATGGTTCAGCACACCTCGGGCGGCCCGGGTCGCGCACCGATCCCGGCTCGCCGACCAGGAACTCCAGGCCACGGACCCGCACCGGATGACCGAGGGCACGAAACGGCTCCGAGGTCGCAAGCAGCTCCGAGGTCGCCTCCGCCAACGGCATCGAGGAGGACCGAGGAGAGGACGGGGACGGGGAGGACACCGGGGTCACGCACCCTCACCCGTCGAGATCGGCACCGAGGCCAGCACCGACGGCTCCACCCAGCCGGTGGTGTCGATGTCGTAGGCCCGGGCGCGGTCGAGCAGGTCCAGCAGTCGCGCTGCGTGCTGGTGCTCCTCGAGCGATTGCTCATCGCGCTGAGCGAGTTGCAGGGCGTGTTGGGCGCGGTCGATCGATTCGCGCAGGACCGTCTCGAACACGTCCACCGCCACCACGTCCCCTCAGTGTCCCCTCAGCGTCCCCGGCGCCCCGGCAACTCGCTCGGAGGCGTTCATGTTCTTTGCACTTAAGGAATATTGCAAGTGTTTGACCGCAGAAGTTGGCACACGTCACCCCTGCGGTCACCGGCCGGCAGACCCGGCGCTGTGCCTGCTCGTCCTGCTCGTCCTGTCGGCCCGTTGCAAGTACGTGCCGCGGCCCTACAGGTCGTTGCCGGCGTAGGAGAGGTTGAAGCTCTTGTTGACCAGCGGAAAGTCCGGGACGATCGTGTCGGCCAACGCGACCGGCAGGGCCGGCCAGTTGAAGAAGCTCGGGTCGACGATCTTCACCCGGCTCAGCAGACCGTCGGGGGCGAGCTCCACCCGGTGCACGATGGTGCCCCGCCAGCCCTCCACGACGCCCACCCCCGAGCGGTGGGCGGCGGGCGTGCCGCACGCGGCCGGCGCCTCGGTCGCGCCCAGCCGCCCGTCCAGGCGCTCCACCAGCGCGGTGATGATCTCGACGGAGGCGGTGATCTCCTCGGCGCGTACGACGAACCGGGCGAGTACGTCACCGGCGGTGTGGGCGTGGGTGCGGGCGGCCTGCGAGACCAGCACCGGATGGTCGTGGCGCGCGTCGGTGATCAGTCCGCTGGCGCGGGCGACGTAGCCCAGGACGCCCAGGTCGAGGGCCTGCTGGCGGGTCAGCACGGCGGTGCCGGTGAACCGGTCGCGCACCACGCTGTGGCCTAGGGCCAGCGCCACCACCTCGGCCACGTCCGCGGCGATCGCGCGCAGCCGCGCGAGATCGGGTAGCTGGTGGATGGTGGCGCCGCCGGGATGGATCGCCCCGCGCAGCAGCCGATGGCCCGTGACGTGGTCGTTGAGGCGCAGCAACTGTTCGCGGATGCGCTGGGCGTGGGCGTTGAGGATGCCGTGGCCGACGTCGTTGCACAGCGCCCCGAGGTCGGTGACGTGGTTGTAGAGCCGTTCGAGCTCCAGCAGGACCGCCCGGACCCGCTGGGCGTCCTCGCCGACGATCAGCCCCTGGGCGTCTTCGACGGCCTGGCAGAAGGCCAGGGCGTGCCCGACGGAGGTGTCGCCGCTGACCCGTTCGGCCAGCTCCAGGCCGCCGGCGGCGGGCCGGCCCTGGAACAGCTTTTCGATTCCGCGGTGAACGAACCACAGTCGGGCCTTGAGGTTGAGGATGGTCTCGCCGACCACGGAGAACCGGAAATGTCCGGGCTCGATCATCCCGGCGTGCACCGGGCCGACCGGGATCTCATAGACCCCGGGGCCTTCGACGCTGCGGAACGGGTAGGGCCCGTCCGTGTCGCCGAAGGCCGGCGGGTCCCCGGCGTCGTCGAGCATCGGGTACCAACCCTTGGGCCAGTGGAAATGCCGCACCAGGCGGCGGGACAACGGGTGGCCGTCGGGGACGATGCCGAACAGGTCGCGCATCTCGCGTTCGAACCGGCCGGCCGGGAACGAGATCCCGGCCAGGCTGGGCACCCGGGGCCGCACGGGGTCGAGCGGGACGTGCAGTTCGACGCGGCGGTCCGGGGCGGCCGCGGTGAACAGATACACCGCCCGCAGCGCCTCGCCGTCGTCGTGCCCGGCGATCGAAGCGACCCGGAAACCGGCGCCCAGCAGCGCGTCGGCGTGGGCGGGCAGCTCGTCGGGGGCGACGGTCACCGCGGTGCGGCAGTGGCCGACCGGTTCCCCCACGCGGTGCGGCTCAAGGAGCGTCATGGTGTTCCCGTCAGGACGTCGGCGGCCAGGTGCAGCAGGGTGGACAGCGGTCCCGCACTGATGCCGACGGCCGCGCACACGCCCAGCGCGCCCACCAGCGTGACCGCCGCGGTGCCCGGCAGCGGGCGCGGTGCAGCGGCGGCGCCGGGGCCGTCCGGAGACCGCCCCAGCAGCATCCGGCCGGTGTGGCCAACCAGCGCGGCGGCGATGACGAGGACGAGCGCGAATGCGGCGGCGGTGATCCAGCCCAGCCCGGTGGCGAACCCCGCCCGGGCGATCCCGAACTCGCTGGCGAACACGCTGAACGGGGGAAACCCGATCAGCGCCAGCATCCCGGCGGCGAAACACCCGGCGGCCATCGGGGCGCGGGCGGCCAACCCACGGACCTCGCTGATCCGACTGGTGCCGGTGGTCTGCAGGATGTGCCCGGCGCCCAGGAACAGGGTGCTCTTGGCCAGGCCGTGGCCCAGCATGTGCAGCAGTACCGCGGCCATCGCCAGCGGGCCGCCTGCGGCGGCGCCCAGGGCGAGCAGCCCCATGTGCTCGATGCTGGAGTAGGCCAGCATCCGCTTGTAGTCGCGCTGCGCCAGCAGCACGGTCGCGGCCACCAGCAGGGAGGCGAGCGCGACCACGGCCAGCAGGGCGCGGCTGAACCCGCCGCCCAGCGCCGCGTCGGCGATCACCTTGACCCGCAGGATCGCGTAGAACGCGACCGAGAGCAGCACCCCCGACATCAGCGCCGACACCGGGGCGGGGGCCTGGCTGTGCGCGTCGGGCAACCACGCGTGCAGCGGTGCCAACCCGGCCTTGGTGCCGAACCCGAGTATCAGCAGCACCACCGCGATCTGGGTGACGCCGGGATCCAGGCGGGCGGCGCCGGCGGCCAGCGCGACCCAGTCCAGGCCGGCCCCGGCGCCGGCGTGCAGGGCGGCGTAGTTCAGCAGCAACGTCCCCAGCAGCGCCAGCGCGATCCCGGTCGAGCAGATCACCACGTACTTCCACGCCGCCTCCACCGCCGCGCGGGTGCGGCGCTGCCCGACCAGGAACGCGGTGACGATCGTGGTGGCCTCCACCGCGACCCATAACAGACCCAGGTTGGCGGCCAGCACCGCCAGCGCCATCGTCGCCAGGAACACCTGGACCTGCACGCTGTGCCGGGTCGCGGTGCGCACACTGACCCTGCCGGCGCGGATCTCGCCGTGCAGGTGCGCCGGGGTGGCCACACAGGCCACCAGCGCGACCGCGGCGACAACCAACAGCATGAACGCGCTCAGCGCGTCCGCGCGCAGCAGCCCGCCCACCGCGGTGCGGGCCCCGGCGGCGGTCACCTCGACCGCGAGCGCCACCACCGCGGCCAGCACGGCGGCCGCGCTCGCCGCGCTGAGCCATGCCGTCGACCGGCGCCAGCCCGCCGCCAGGTAGGCCACCGCGGTCAGCGCCGGCAGCAGCACCGGGGCCAGGAGCAAGACGGTGGCCAGCAATCCGGTCGACATCAGGGTGGGGGGCATCGGGGTG